>CAYXPO010000080.1:0-12168 GCA_964466925.1 uncultured Nitrospirales bacterium | reverse complement strand
TTGTTGTAAAGCCGGCAGCAACTAAAATTGTAACTTGATGAAAACCGCCGTATCTTTGAACGGTTTACCAAGCTCCAGGATTCCGATGAGCGGCTGAAACGGCAGGTGGAGGACCTGAAGGCCTATGTGGTGAAAATGGACCGGGAGAACAAGTCGTCCCACAGCCAGTATGAACGCCAACTCCACGATTTCAAGAATCATCCCGCGGTCCGGCGGCTGCTGCGGTTCAGCCCGCCCGGATTGAAAGTACTGGGTCTCTTCGGGCTGGATTTCTGGAAACACCTGCGGCGCGGCAGGCGCGCGGGGGGCGGGCAGGGTTCCCGCGGCGGTTCCTCCGGCGAAACGGGCCCGTCATCGGAGAAACCGGACATCCCCCTGCTTTCCCCGGCGGCGGTGGACCAGCGGCGCGCGGAATTATTGCAGCGGCCCATGACCGCACTGGTGAGCATTATCATGCCGGCGTACAACCGTGCCGGGACCATTGGCCGGGCCATGGACAGCGTGTTGAAGCAACGCTACACGCAGTGGGAACTGATTGTGGTGGATGACGGCAGCACGGACAACACCCGGGACGTGGTCCAAGCATATTGCCAAAAGAATGTCAGGATACACTATATTTCAATTGCCCATGCGGGGGTGTCGGCGGCGCGGGACAAGGGGCTTCAGGAATCGCGCGGGGAAATTATCGCGTATCTGGACTCCGACAACGAATGGTCGCCGGATTATTTGCTGTTCATGGTGCATGCGCTGGCGGATTCCAGGCGCTTGTGCGGGTATTGCGCGCTGCGGATTGTAGACCACAATGACAGCGGCGCCGAGACGGTCCGGGCGCGGGCGTATGATTATGAAGAATTGACGCACAACAACTACATTGACATCAACATTTTCGTGCATCACCGGGAGGCCTTCAAGCGGCTGGGGGGGTTCGATCACGACCTCAAACGGTGGGTGGACTGGGACCTCATCCTGCGGTATGTAAAACAGTACGCGCCGGTGGTGGTTCCCGCGGTGCTGGCGACCTATCACCGGAAAAAATCCTTGCAGCAAATCACGCTGGAGGAGCCGGAAACCTACAAATACAAGGTGTTGAACAAGCATCTCATTGATTGGGCGCGGCTGGAAAATGAACTGGTGGCGCGGCCCGACGGCCTGGTGTCCATCGTGATACCCGTTTGGAATGACGTACATCTGACCCGCGCCTGCCTGGAATCCATCAAAACCCACACGAACAGCCTGGAATACGAGGTGATTCTGGTGGACAACGGCAGCGCCTCGGATACCGCCGATGGGCTGCGGCAATTGGCGCAGGAATTTTCCAATGTGCACCTCGTGCCGAATTATGAAAATTACATGTTCGCCCTGGGGAACAATATCGGCGTGGCCGCCTCCCATGGCAAATACATTGTGTTGCTGAATAATGACACGGAAGTCACCCGGCAGTGGCTGAACGAATTGGTCGCGCCGTTGCGTCTGGATGCTAAAATCGGCCTGGCGGGGCCGCGGCTCCTGTATCCGGATGAAACGGTCCAGGCGGCGGGCATGGTGTTTTCCGCGCGCTCCAAAATTCCGTATCATATTTACCGGAACGCGCCGGGTTCCGCGCCCTATGTGAATAAAAAGCGGGAATTCCAGGCGTTGACCGGGGCCTGTCTCGCCGTGCGCGCGGAAGACTTTATACGCCTGCGCGGGCTGGATGCCTGTTTTGCCAATGGCGGCGAAGACATTGATTTTTGTTTTCGTGTGCGGACGGTCTTAAACAAGAAAATCCTCTACAATCCCCGGACCATCGTCTATCACCATGAAAACAAGGCGCCCGGGCGCAATACGCATATCCAGCACAACCGCCGCTTGCTGGCGGAACGCTGGGGGGGCTCCGTTGTGCCGGATGATCAGCGCTTTTACGCCGAAGACGGGTTTCAGGTGCTGGAGTATTTCAAGCCCGGCCGCGAACCGGATGGGGAAACCGCCGTCTATATACCCAAGCTGGCCCATGCCGATGGCGCTCTTGTGACCTTCGGCCCAAAGGGAAAATCTGGCGACGATGCCTCAAAGAATGGAAACTCCAGAATCCTGAATATCGGGTTTGTTTCCATCTGGCACGTGCGGGGTATTACCATTCATACCAAGCAACTGGCGGATGCCCTCGAATCGGATGAAATTCATACCCATATTTTTGCCCGTTGGGAAAGCGAGAAATTCTATAACGGAGGTCCCGTTGCGCATCCACGCGTCTATAATGGCGGTGATGACCCAGCTCCGGAAGAATTCGTTACTTGGGCGCGTGAGAATAATCTCGATGCCGTCATTTTCATGGAGGTCCATCCGAATGACTGGAAACGCGCCGAAGCATTGTGCAATGCGGGGATTAAAGCCATTGCGTATACAAACTTGGATGTGATGAAAAAGGAGTTCTTTGAACGCTACACGCTGTTTAACGCCTTCCTGCACAATACCTTTGAAACATGGCGCATATTTCATGGGAAACATCCCCGTGTGCCGGCATTGGTTATTCCGTGGGGCGTTCCAGAAGACATGTTACCCCGCGATTTGGATGCGTTTCATGCCGCCGCTCCCGCAAAAAAGGGCCTGCAATTCGTGCATATAGCCGGTTGGGGTGGAGTGAACAACCGCAAAAACACGGACCTGCTCATCGAAGCATTCCACCAGGCCCGGCCGCAAAACACCGAACTCCACATATACTCCCAGGTTCCCATTGCCCAATACGGTCCGCGCTGTGAAAAAATCCTCGTGGAAAACCGCCAAATCATCGTGCATGAAGGCACCATCGAGAATATCTTTGAAGCCTATCGCGGCATGGACATGCTGCTGTGGCCCTCCAAACGGGAAGGACTCGGCTTGCCCATCCTCGAAGCCCTGGCCTGCGGGCTCCCCGTCCTCATCAGCGACGGCTACATGATGAAACAATGGATCGTTCCCGGGGAACATGGCGTGGTCTGCCCCGCCACTCCCTTGGAAGGGGCGATGTATCTGCCGGAAATGCAGGTGGACAAAACCCAACTCGCCGAGTGCATTCGTGATCTGGCGGCCCACCCGGAAAAGATTCACCAACTCAAGGCGAACGTCCGCCGCGACCGCGATCTCTGGCTCTGGTCCTGGCAGCGGGACCTGTTTCGTGAACAGATTGGCCGTATGGTGGACGAGCCGGGCTACCGGCCCCCGGATGACCTCTCCTATTTGCCGAACCATGTGCGCGAGTTCGAGCAAAAGCGTAAAGAAGCCTCGGATTAAAGAACTATCTTAAGAAAGCGGATTTATATGGGGTTTATAAACAAACAGGAAAGTGTTGAAAATTGTTGTTTTTTGGCGTTTCATGGCTTCTTTTTTTCCTGGATTGAATCACGATGAGATGCACGGGCCTAAAAAATGTCCTTGCCGGACCTATCATGTTCCTGGCGGGGTTGTTGCTGGGCGGGCTTTTATTAAATCAAATACACACCATCGAAATGGATTCAGTAGTGGGGGTAAAATTGGCCTATTATAAAACACATGAAGAGGAGATAGATACGCTTTTCGCAGGCACCAGCCGTGTACATCATCAAATCAACCCCGTGGTGTTCGATAAGTGCATGCAGGAAAGAGGCCAAGAAGTAAAATCGTATAATATGGGGGTGTATGGAATGATAAACCATGAAATGGAACGTTTTTTACATACTTCTCTTACAGGGCAAAAGAAACTTCGCTATATTTTCATTGAAGTAACGTATGAACCGCCCAATCTTGTGTTTCCATTAACAAGGCGGGCGATATGGTGGCATAATCTGCCAGAAACCGCCCGCATTGCCGGAGACATTTTCATGTATCAAGGGACCCTGAAAAACAAGGTCTTGTCCTTATGGGCCCACCTGAAGCATTTTGCATTAAATGTATTCCAACTTGGGAATTGGGCTAATCTGTGGCAAAAACCCATTTCCCTGTCCGCCCATGATTTGACAGAGACCGCCCAAAACAAGGGATATAACCCTATTTCAAGTGCCGCACAGAATCGTGAGGAGTATGATAAGCGGCGCCAGACTCTTCTGAGGGGGAGGGATTCCTGGGAGGCCCGGCGAGACTATCTAAAAAGCCTGTCCGGCAAGACACTCGCCCCGGACGATATAACACCGGAACAGTGGTCAACCGTCCGATATCTTAACCGACTGGTGAGTTTTTTGGAAAAAAAAGCCGATCACGTCGTCTTGTTTACTGCCCCGGGCAATGGATTTCGTTTTCCCAATTTAAGACAATATCTAAAATCCCAAAAAGTTGAATACTTCGAATTCAATGATCCCGTTGTTTATCCCGGCTTTTATGATTTTGAAAAATGGGGGGACATTTCACATATCAATGACATTTTAAGTGACCAGTTTTCCTGCCTGTTGGCGCATCACGTATGTGATTCTTATGACAAGAAAGCTCCGTAGCCATGTTGTTTTCCGAACCGGTATTTTTTCTGTTCTTTGCCCTTGTTTTTTCAGTCTATTGGATTCTGCCCTGGAACAACGTGCGCAAGACATGGTTGCTGTTGGCTAGTTATGTTTTCTACGGAGCTTGGGATTGGCGTTTCCTTTTCCTTATATTTGCCACCACGGTGATCAATTTTGCCGGGGGGTGGTTGTTGGGATATCCATTGCGGCATTCCATGCGTTTATTTGTTGTGTGGTGCTGTGTGGCGGCTGGTTTGCTCTTAATAGGGTTTTTTAAATACTACAACTTTTTTGTGGTGTCTGCATCCGATGCTTTGCGCCTGCTGGGAATTGGCGTTCACCCGCGGATGCTTCCTATTATTCTTCCCGTGGGAATTAGTTTTTTCACCTTTCAGGCCATGAGCTATGTGCTGGATGTCTACCGCGGCGAACTCAAACCCATCAAGAATTTTACCGATTTTGCGTTGTTTGTGGGATTTTTCCCGCACTTGTTGGCAGGGCCCATTGTTCGGGCTGCTTATTTCCTTCCGCAGTTGGAAACCAAAAAACTTCTGCGGGATCAACGTTTTCAGGCATTGCTTTCACTGTTCCTGGTGGGGTTCATCAAGAAAGTATGCATCGCCGACAATTTGGCGCCCTATGTGGATGCCGTGTTTGGCGAAGCGGATCAATACGCCGCATTCAGCATATGGATCGCGGTCCTGTGTTACGCGGTGCAAATATACTGCGATTTTTCCGGATACACGGATATGGCCATCGCGGTGGCGCAAATGCTTGGCTATGATCTGGGCGTCAACTTTTTATGGCCGTATTTTTCCGCGAACATCCAGGAGTTTTGGCGCCGTTGGCACATCAGCCTGTCGAATTGGCTGCGTAATTACCTCTATTTCTCCCTTGGGGGCAACCGCGGCAAGAACCGCTGGTTTACCCACAGGAATCTTATGATCACCATGCTCTTGGGCGGCCTGTGGCATGGCGCTTCCTGGAATTTCGTCCTTTGGGGCGGGATGCATGGCCTCGCCCTGCTGCTACACCGGGAGTTTACCCGGATGTACACCGTGAAAAACCGCGTCTTCAACGTGCTGAGCACGGTATTCACGTTCTATTTTGTGTGTGTGGCATGGATTCTCTTCCGCAGCCATACGCTAACGGACTCATGGGTTCTCATGAAAGCTTTTTTAACCTTTTCGTCGGAAGGCCGCCGGCAGCTTTCCAATGTAGCGGTTTTGCCTTATGTTTTGGCGGGACTGTTGGTCATTCATTGGATCGAATACAGGACGCAAATCAGCCGAAAAGCCCAGCATGCGCCCCTAGTGATTTTTGCGTTTGCCTATGGGCTGTTGGTGGCGCTTATTTTGCCGTTTATCCCGTTGGAATATCGTCCATTTGTATACTTTCAATTCTGAATTGGAGAACACGTTGGCGGGCCGGCGCAATTGCATGGGTTTTTCAATGATGATGAACGGGCGGGGTTTGGTGAGCGCCATTCCCCCGTGCTCCCGCATATGACCAACTATCATGAACTTGGCGGCGGTACAGCACGGAACTCAACAAAATTATAGGTCAGGGTTTCCAGCAAGGTTGTGATCGTGAAACGTTTTGCCGCTTGGTTGTATATTTCCTCGTAATTTTTAGGGGTGAACTGCATGGACGTAATTGCATAGAGGCGCTTGTGGCCTTCGAGAAATTTCACCCAATCCGCGATGCGATCCTGTCCTTTCGGCATGAGTCCCCAAGCCGTCTTCAGGTTCGTGGCAAGCACATAGTGGTCCGTTTTAAGCATTCCGGGCGATTCATCCCCAAGGGTCGTCGCGGTCCAAGTGTCCAAAACAAGCGCATAGGGAGGATACTCCGTGTCGTTAAGATAGTGATTCATGCCATGCTGCAGGAGGTGGCGTGTCTTGGTGTTTTGCACCAGGGTGTTGCCGGCATATAGGGAGGCGCATACGACAAGCCCCCCGGCGAAAACAACGGCGGCAAAACGTTGAAGTGAACGCGGCACTCGTTCAGGGGCAAGCCCGAACAACCATTGCCCCCCTTTGGCGATATCGCAGAGTCCCAAGGCGGCAAACAGCGGATAGAGAATGAAAAAGGGCAGGAAATACCGGATTTCTCCATAAGGAACCAAGGTGGCAAAACTCAGGATCAAATGGCCCAATGTGCCAAAGAGGAAAAAGAGGGCAAGGGCGAAGCGAACACGGTTGGCGAAGACAAGGGAAGCAATTAAGCCGAGCATAAACGCCGTTCCCAGGACCCATGGACTCAGAGCGGCGACCATGCCGCCGGCCACCTTGGGATTCAGGGTAGTCACAGAAACCAACAGCCGGCCGAAGGTTCTACCGATAAAAGCGGCCATCCCCACCAGGTCTTTGGAGGCATCGGAGGTGAAAAAATAGAGACTGAGTGAGCGATAGGGGTTAAATAATTCCGGAGGCCGTGTATACCAAATTACCGCCAGTGTAAACAGGGTGGGCGGCGCGATCAACACGCCCAATCGCGCCCCGGAAGCCAATAAACCTTTCACAGACCACGCGGGCTTCCCGGCTTCTCCAACGAAGATCGTGCAGGCCACCGCATAAATAGCCACCAAACCGGCATTATTTATGTACGTTGTTAATGAAAACACCAGGGACGCCGCCAATAGCCAGCGCAAGGGTATTGGCTCCCCATAATAGCGGATCACAACTCCCAAAAAGAGGACCGAAAGGGTGATGAGCATCGGATAGGTAACCAAACCCAGCGTTGCATAAACGGACACTTCCACCCCGGTAATAAATACGAAACTGAACACGAGCAGGCCCCAATCCCCAAAGGCGCCGCGGCGGCGGCAGAAATACCCGGCGCCCACTAAGGCAAGAGCAACAAGAACAACAGCGCAAACGCGCCGTCCATAGGTTCCAATGCCAAACACCGAGTTCAGGTAATAGGCGGAATAAATGATGGAAGGCCCCCACTGGAGATCTTTGACGAGTGCTTTAACGTTATCGTAGGTGCGGACCATTGCGGACAGACGGCTCTCATCGAAATGATTTCCGGGTTTTTGCAGGGGAGGCAGCGGGAGCAAGGCATTGGAAAGCTGAATAATAACGAACAAAAAAACCATTACCCCAAGCAACACCCAGGTTCTCGTCCGTATTTTATCGCTCAATTATGCATTTCTCCAAAGGGTTCATGGAAGTTTTGCTGCAAATTTCACTATAGCAAAGCGGATTTCGCGGATACAAACCCCAAAATCACCTCTTTAATAACATCCTCCATTCGTGGCCGGTCAAGCAACTTCGGGTAACTTCTCCAAGCGCATATCGCATACGTTTTTCCCGCTCGCACGAACAGGCCTGGATTCCCGCTTTCGCGGGAATGACGCCGGGGCGAAATCGGCCCTCTTTTCCGTCATTCCCGCGAAAGCGGGAATCCAGAAAGGCCGGGACTGTGGCCTTAACCGAACACGAAGGATTGACAATATATTGTTGAGCCTGTATATTTGGACACAGGCTGCTTACCGGTGTTTCATCCGGAGGGAGGAAAGCGTATGGTACGAGTTGGGCTTATTGGATATGGTTATTGGGGACCGAATTTGGCGCGGGTGTTCAGTACGCTCCCCAATTGTTCCTTGACATATATTTCGGAAAAGCGGGAGGAGCGGCAAAAGGCCGTGAAAAGCGCTTATCCCCATGTAACACTGGCCACGGAGGAGGAGGCGTTGACCTCTCCGGATGTGGATATCATCCTGGTGGCGACTCCGGTGTTCACGCATTACGAACTGGCAAAACGGGCCCTGGAGAACGGCAAGCATGTCTGGCTGGAAAAGCCGATGGCGTCGAATTCGGCGCAGTGCCGCGAGCTGAATGCACTGGCGGCGCAAAACAAACGCGTTTTGATGGTGGACCATACCTTCTTGTTCACCGCGCCGGTCCGGAAGATTAAGGATTTGATAACGAACGGCGATTTGGGCGATCTCTATTATTTTGACTCGGTCCGCGTGAATCTGGGGTTGTTCCAGCATGACGTTAATGTAATTTGGGACCTTGCGCCGCATGATTTTGCCATTATGGACTTCGTGCTGGGGGGCAAGGCCCGTGCCGTATGCGCCCAAGGCAGCGATCATTTCGGCACGGGGATGGAAGACGTGGCCTATGTGACGGTTCTTTTCGACGATAAATTGATAGCCCACTTCCACCTGAACTGGCTCGCGCCCACCAAAATCCGCCGCACCATGGTGGGGGGAAGCAAGAAGATGCTGGTATGGGATGACCTGGACCCGGAAAACAAAATCCGGATTTATGACAAAGGGGCCGCGGTGACCACGCTCGAAGGGCAATACGGCATCCAGGCACATTACCGCATGGGCGACATGATTTCTCCCTGGCTGGAATCCACGGAAGCCCTGAAATTGGAAGCCCAGTATTTCCTCAAGTGCATTGATACCGGGGAAACGCCGTTTAATGATGGGGAACAGGGACTCCGGGTGGTCTCGCTGTTGGAAGCGACCGATGCTTCCTTGAAGGCCAACGGCAAACTCATTGAGTTGGGCAATCAATAAGAGGCAGACGACCAATGGAATCGTACAATCGCATTGCGCCCGATGTTAAAACGGGAGAAGGAGTGAAGTTTTTTGGGTTTGTGAACGCCTACGGCTGCACGATCGGGGACCGCACCAAGGTCGGGGCGTTCGTGGAGATTCAGAAAAACGCGGAAATCGGGGCGGACTGCAAAATCTCCAGCCACTCTTTCATCTGTGAAGGGGTGAAAATCAGAGATCGTGTGTTCATCGGCCATAATGTGACCTTTACCAACGACAAGTACCCCCGGGCCACCAATCCGGACGGCGGCTTGCAGACCGAGGCCGACTGGCAGGTGATCGAGACGGTGGTCGAAGCGGGCGCCTCCATCGGCTCCAGCAGCACCTTGCTCTGCGGCATTACCATCGGCGCAAACGCCATTATCGGGGCGGGCAGTGTGGTGACCAAATCGGTTCCCGCAGGGGAAATATGGGCAGGCAATCCCGCGGCGTTTCTACGGCGGGTGGAGGAAACATGAACGTACCGTTTCTCGACTTAAAGGCACAGCACGCGGCGATTCATGATGAAATCCTGCCGCTGTGGGATGAGATTCTGCGTTCCGCGTGGTTTGCCGGCGGCCCGCACGTGGAGGCGCTGGAAAAGGAATTCGCCCAAGCCTGCGGGACCCAACACGCCGTCGCGGTAAGCAATGGCACCGATGCCCTGCGCATGATCTTCGTGGCGCTCGGTTTGAAGCCTGGCGACGAAGTCATTACGGTACCGAATACCTTTATTGCCACCACCGAAGCCATTTCCCAGGCGGGTGGAAACCCCGTGTTTGTTGATGTGGACCCGTGTTTCTATACCCTGGATCCCTCGAAAATCGAGGCCGCCATCACCCCGAACACCAAAGGCATTGTGCCGGTGCATCTCTATGGGCAGCCGGCCGACATGGACCCCATCCTGGCCATTGCCCATAAGCATGGACTGTGGGTGGTGGAAGATGCCGCGCAGGCCCACCTGGCCGAATACAAGGGACGGCGGTGCGGGTCCATGGGCCTTGCCGCGGGATTCTCCTTTTATCCGGGCAAAAACATGGGGGCGTGCGGCGAAGCAGGGGCCGTCACAACGAACGATGCACAACTCGCGCGGACGGTGCGGATGCTCCGCGACCATGGCCAGGCGAAAAAATACTATCACGACCTGGAAGGATTCAACGGACGGTGCGACGCCCTTCAAGCCGCCGCGCTGCGGGTGAAACTGAACCACCTTCCCGCCTGGACCGACGCCCGGCGCGCCCATGCCGCACGCTATACCGAACTCCTTCAAGCGGTGGACGGGGTGACCGTGCCGCAGGTTATGGAAGGCGCGAATCCCGTATGGCACCTTTACGTGATTCTCGTCGAGCAGCGCGACGCCCTCATGGAAGCCCTGAAAGAAAAGGGGGTGAACACGGCGCTGCACTATCCCGTGCCGCTCCACCTCCAAAACGCCTACAAACACCTGCAACTGCCTGCGGGCACGTTCCCCGTGGCGGAACAGTGCGCGGAACGGCTGATCTCACTGCCCATGTTCCCCGAATTGACGCAGCAGCAGATTGAGCATGTGTGCGCATCGTTGCGAGACTGCCTTACCCGCGCAAAACAATAATTTGTGTTAGGAAAAGCAGACTTCGTATGTACTATCATGAATGCCCGTGCGCCGGGAAACGCCCATCGTGCGCGCTAAGGCTATTTCCTTGCAGGATACAGGAAAGGTTACGCCAATGAATGAAACGGCCCCTGAAATATTGGAGGTTACCCTTCGGGATGGCTCGTATCTCATTGATTTTCAATTCACCGCCGCCGACACCGCGCTGATTGCCAGTGCGCTTGAATCCGTGGGGTTTCGCTGGATTGAGGTTGGTCATGGCGTGGGCTTGAACGCCTCGGAAGCCGGCAAGGGACAGGCGGCCGCCACGGATGAGGAATATCTCGATGCCACGGCCGGCGCCCTGCATGAAGCCAAGTGGGGTATGTTTTTTATTCCCGGCATCGGCACGGAAGAGGGACTTCGCCTCGCGGCGCGCTACGGCATGACCTTTGTGCGTGTGGGAACGAATGTGACCGAGATAGACCAAGCGGAGCGGTACATTAAGCTTGCAAAGGACCTTGGCCTGTATGTTTCGCACAATCCCATGAAATCGTATGCGGTGCCCCCGGAGGAGTTTGGACGATGCGCCGCCCGAGTGCGCGATTGGGGCGCCGACATGGTTTGTCTCGTGGACAGCGCCGGGGGGATGTTTCCAGAAGACATCGAGCGTTATTTACGGGCCGGCCAGGCGATGACGGATGTCCCCTTCGGCTTCCATGGCCATGACAATCTTTCCATGGCCATGGCCAATACCTTGCGCGCCATCGAGTGCGGCGCCCTTCGGGTGGATAGTTCGCTCTGTGGCATGGGGCGATCAGCGGGCAATACCGTAACCGAAATTCTGGTGGCCATTCTGAAACAGCGGGGCTTGGCGCGGGAGATCGATCTTAATGCGGCCATTGACGTGGGGCAGGGACTCATCGCGCCGATCATGCAGGGGCATGGCGGCGATCCCCTGGGGGTCACTTCCGGCTATGCGCGGTTTCATTCCTCGTATCTCCCCAAAGTGCGCCACTACGCGGAAAAGCACCAGGTGGATGTCCGGGACGTGATTGTCCGCCTCTGCCAGGAAGACGTGGTCAATGCTCCCGACGACCTGCTGGAACGCATCAGCCAGGATTTGGCCCATCATCGCATGCTCCGGTCCACGCGCTTGGCTACCTACCGGACCTCCGAAAGCGCCAAACTTCGCACGCTGGAAACGTTGCCCATAACGCTGAAAGATATCCGTGCGCGGGCGATCAAACACGGAAAATTTTCAGTGCTGAATATAGTCATTGGCGAGGAAGAAATGGCCTCTGTGGCGGTATCGGGCAATATTCAGCCCACCCCGACCCATGTGGTGGGTTCGCTCACGCTTACCTCGGAAGATCATCTGGCTGAAGCCTTGAGGATGGCGGACGGCCAGGTGGATGTAATATTCCTGGATGTGGACCGGAAACCGTTTGGCCCCGCCGCCCCGGCTTCCATTGCCAAAAAGATCTTGACCCAATCCCTGCTCCTGACCTACTTGGACAGCAGAACCTGGGTTCAGGCGGTGGAGGACCAGGTTATACGCATGCTGGGCGAAGACCTTTCTGGCATTCCCATAGTTATTGTGGGCGATCATGCCA
>CAYXPO010000079.1:8558-12186 GCA_964466925.1 uncultured Nitrospirales bacterium | reverse complement strand
TGCTTGGCCCCAATCTCGAAAATAACAACCTGGAACGCATCCTGGAATGGAATGTTCTGCTGGATGAACTGGGGATGGACACCATCAGCACCGGCGGCACCATCGGGTTCGCCATGGAACTGCAAGAAAAAGGGCTTTGGGATTGCGGGCTGCACTTCGGCCAGACGGATGCGCTCGCCCAAGTGTTTGAGGATATTGCCTATCGGCGCGGCATCGGCGAGCTGCTGGCGGAAGGCACCCGCCGCTTGTCGGACAAATTTGGCGGGAAAGACTTCGCCATCCAAGTCAAAGGGCTTGAACTTGCCGCCTATGAACCGCGCGGCGCGGTGGGGCAGGGCTTGGGATATG
This sequence comes from uncultured Nitrospirales bacterium, assembly GCA_964466925.1. Classification (GTDB taxonomy): domain Bacteria; phylum Hydrogenedentota; class Hydrogenedentia; order Hydrogenedentales; family CAILVY01; genus CAILVY01. The sequence goes on along the minus strand of CAYXPO010000079.1, from coordinate 11,838 downwards.
CCGTCGCGAACCGGGGCGGTTGCCATCTTAACGCGGGGTATCTGGCCCTCATGGAAGGGCTGGGCCTTCACATGGACCCCTACACCCCCCGCGCCAAAGCCGCCCTCACCATATTGAACCAGAACCTCATGGAAGGCATCTCCGCCTCCGGCTGCTGCCTGTTCCCCTTGTTTTCCTTTTATCCAGGCTGGCTGATTTCGCATCAGGACAACCCCATCGCCAAACTCGTGAACGCCGTGTTGCCGTTCTCCGGCGGCCTTGTGGGCCTGCTGGACCGGCTTCCCGCCGCCATGATGCCCATTCATCTGCCGCTTTTTCCGTACACCAAGGCGCTGTCGGCGGTGACCGGCCTGCGCATGACGGTGGGCAAACTGAAGGAGATTGGCGAACGCGGCTACACGCTGGAACGGCTGCTAAACATCCGCCTGGGGCTTACCGGGGCACAGGACACGCTTCCCAAGCGCCTTTCCGAGGAAAACCAGATCGCGAGCGATCCCCGTACCCACGTGCCCATACAAACGCTGACAAAGGCGTATTATCGAATACGCGGCTGGGACGCCTCGGGAGTGCCCACCGAAAAAAAGCGAAAAGCACTCGGTTTGCAATAACAGGCTTCACGCGATACATCACTCGTGCGGAGTGGCACGGTCAAGGCCGTCCCCGGACTTGGCCGTGAGTCCTTCCGCGAATCGCCGCCCAAGGCGTCCGGTGGCTCAGCAAAGCCAACCAGACAAGACGAATGGGGCAAAGAGAATGGGGAAACACCCGGGCGGGCGTAATGGGCGCGGACGGATTGGTATGACGGGGGCACCACCCCCGTCCATAATCAGGACACGAGGCGGAAAAGGATGTGAAAAGCACTTGGGAATACCGGGTCCATTTTTTATTCCAAGACAAGATGTTCAACCTTGAGATCGCCGATAATGAGGGTGGCGAGGCAGTCCTTTTTCAGGCATTGTCCCGGATTGGCGAAAATAATGCAGTAAATTTTGTTAACTTTGGGCGGCATTGTGGTCCGCAGCGGTCCGACTTGGGGCGGGTTGGGCACGGGCAGTCTCGCTTCCGTGGTTTCATCAATAAGGTAGGGCTGGGTATTACGGTCAAAAAGCGGCCCCGCTTTTTCGGGGTCCAGAACTTTATACCGGAAGTCGATCATGTTGCCGCCCGCGGTTTGCCGCACCCCCAGCACTTGGATGCCCCATTGTTCCGGCAGGGCATCCGGAGTAGTTGCGGTTAACGTACGGGGATCTTTCAATATATTTTGCTTGCTGGGGGACGGGGACGGTTGTTTTTCAGGGGGTGCCGCCGGCGGCGTGGCCGTCTTTTTTTCAGGTGGAGGGAACACTGGGGTTGTTTTTGGTTTAACCGAGTGCTCCGGGGCGTTCAAAGTGTTGGGGACCGCGGGTTCCGGCGCCGCCAAGGCAATGAGCATTCCTGAGGTGGTGAGAAGACAGGCCGCAAAAAGTACGAAGCTCCTGTGGGCGTTCTTTTTGAAACCGCTTCCGCTTTCTGAAACCATCAAGAATGTCATTGCATGCCTTTTCTGTATTTCCGGTTCATTTCTCATTGTACAGGTTTTGGCGGGCGTTCAAGCCCGGCCCCGCTACGGGACCAGGCTGAACGCACTGTCGCTAAAGTCGGAGAAGGAATAATCCGGGGTATACACCTGAATCATATAGCCGGAGACCGGGGCCAGCGTGGACGGAATCTTCCAGGTGTAGCCGCCGTCATTGGGTTCGATCCCGGTCAGGTAATAGCCGGTGAACACCCCATTCAACCACAACTTGAGTTTGACGTTCGGGCCGGCGGCCGGACCGCTTTCCCAATCAACCGACTGGGTACTGCCCAAGGCCCAGGCTTCACCACCATTCGGGCGGATAAGCCTTAGCGGATTGGCCGTCACCGTAAAGGGCGCGTCACTGAAGTCGGAGTAGGTGTAGTCCGGGGTGTACACCTGGATTTTATAGGTTGTATCCGGGGCCAGTGTGCTCGGGATATACCAGGTGTAGCTGCCATCGTTGGCTTCATTCCCGGTAAGGTAGTAACCGGTGAAGACTCCATTGCGCCACAGTCTGAGCTTGACGTAGGGTCCGACACCCGGCCCGTTCCACGTGATGGTTTGTATGCCGCCCACAGCCCATGATTCGCCGCCGTTCGGACTGGTGAGCGTCAGAGGATTCGGCCCCAAGGGATCCGGCGTCAACGTAAAATCGGCATCGCTGAAGTCGGAATAGGTGTAGTCCGGGGTATATACCTGAATCCGGTAGCCCGAGTCCGCCGTTAGCGTGCCGGGGATTTTCCAGGTATAGCTGCCGTCATTGTCTTCAATCCCGGTAAGATAGTAGCCGGTGAAGGTTCCGTTATGCCACAGCCGCAACTTGATGGAAGGTCCGGCGTTCGGCCCGTTCCAGGTGATGGTTTGCGTGCTGGCCAAGGGCCAGGTTTCTCCGCCATTCGGGCTGGTAAGAACCAAGGGATTCGGCCCCAAGGGATTCGGCGCCAAATCAAAGTCCGCGTCACTGAAGTCGGAGAAGGAATAATCCGGGGTATACACCTGGATTCTGTATCCCGCACCCTCTGTAAGCGTGCCGGGGATTTTCCAGGTGTAGCTGCCGTCATTGTCTTCAATCCCGGTGAGGAAGTACCCGGTGAAGACCCCATTGCGCCACAATTTGAGTTTGATGGACGGCCCGATGCCCGGCCCGTTCCAAGTGACGGTTTGGGTGCTGCCCAACGGCCAGGACTCGCCGCCGTTGGGGGAGGTCAATTGCAGATCGGCAACCGTCAGCACCGCGGTGGCGGAACTGAATGAACCCAATGTGCTGGTTACCACCAGGGTATAACTTCCGGCATCCGTCAAGGCCGCGGCGGCAATGTTGTAGGTGAGGTCCGTGGCGCCGGGTATGTCCTGGGAGTCCTTTCGCCATTGATAGCCAAACGGTCCGGTGCCCGTTATCGCCGCGCTGAAACTCACGGGTGTTCCCACGCGCACGGTTTGCGACACGGGTTGTGTGGTGAAGGTCACCACGTCGCCCGTGGCGACATAGGTCAACATGCCGCCCGCGCCCGCGGTGCCATTGGTGAGTCCGAGGGCCCGGTCAAACACCGGGTACGTATCCACCCTGGAGGGCGTCATCAGCGCGTCGGTTGTTTTCCCTGCAAAGAGGGGGACGGAATATTGCGTCTTGGGATAGGGGTACAGATTTCCATCTTCCGCCACCAGTTCCATATCCATGCCCAAAATAACCGGCACGTGTGTCTGCAGGCCGGAATTCAGGAA
>CAYXPO010000079.1:0-8548 GCA_964466925.1 uncultured Nitrospirales bacterium | reverse complement strand
GGTCGGCACATAGGTTGGAGGGGGGGGCGGGTCGGAATAGGGTTGGCCGTTTATCAGAAAGTACTTCGGAACGTAGTTGATGGTGCTTGGATAAAGGGGGCCGCCATAGCTGCCGGCGGCAACGGCTGCATGAAGCAACGGATCAATTTCACTAAACAGATAGGTAATTTCATTTACATAACTTTTTCCGGGATAGGCTTCGCCCGGCGCGGCGTCGTTCTTGACCGCGCCATACAATCCCATTTGCACCTGAACCGCCTGATGGGTGCCGCTTTGATAAAGATACGTTCCCGGTTTGATGGCGGGCCAGAGATAGGCGGCGGTTTGCCCGTTGGGTGTTTCGTGGGTGAAGGAGCGGATTCTGCCGTCCTGATTCCGGGTCACTTGCGGCCCGGGATTCACGCCATCGAGGGGCATCGCCTGGCCGGGGATCACCACCGACACGGGATTGGAATCGGGCAGTGTGTTTGTGAGGTTGATCCGCAGGCTGTCGCCCGGGGGCACGGCCAATTCGGGACCGGGAACGGTAATGGGGCCGCCTTCGAGCCCGAAGCCCCACATGGTGATTTCATCGCCGCCCGGCATGGTCAGGGTGGTGACTCCGGCGGTCAGGTTGAAGACCGTTTCACCGGCGAAAGACGGCGCTTGCATCGTAATGAGCCCCAAGGAACTCAGTGCGAGTATCAAGGTCCTTGTACGGAATGTTGGTTTCATGTTCTTTGTCCTCCTCCGGTGTACTACGGGTTGGCCGTTTTCATGGGCATGGGGGCGGGGGGCATGATCATCAGCATGGTCATCATGCCTCCGGGAAAGATGTCGTTATTCACCATTTCTTTTTCGGTGTGGGAGTGCCACATGTAGTAATAGCTGCCCATGGCGTTGAAGCGCCCCTCGCCCGGCGGCAGGTCGCCCTGAGGCCCCAGATAGGGGCTTCCGCTCCACATGGGGCCGAAGGTCATGTCCTGGTTCTTGGGCAGAATCACGGGGAAGGGTTTCCCATGGTCCGGTTCATACTCGTGGGCCTCCATCGGCACGTTGTCCACAATTCCGTTCTTGTTGTGGTCCACGTCTTCCGGGCCGGGGAAGTTCCCCGTGGGTTCATTGTCAATGTCCTGCTGGTGGCCATAAATGTCCCAGCCCAGTTTCTCCCCGGTCCAGGTAAAGAGGGCGTCATTGGTCTCCCCGGGAAGCGTCTGGATCGTAAACTGCAACGGCCCAATATCCGGTCCGGTGTCTGGCCCGCTGGCCAGCAACCGGGCATCCCGTGCAATGACCCGGGCATGGTTTCCGTGGAAATGGAAGGGATGGGAGTCGCGCCCCGCGCCCACGAGCCGCATCAGGAGTTTCTGGCCGGGGGTCATCATGGGCATGCAATTGTAGGGTTGCGACGGCAGCCAATTCACATTCGGTTCGCCCATGGTGTCGGGGGCGCACCGCCCATTGAGAAACCAGACCACGGGAAAGAAGGTGGTGGTGTCCACCTGGTTCATCTTTCCATCTTCCACCATTTCATTGATGTTGGGGTCCATTTCCGTCATCACGAAAAGATATTCAACATCGAAGGCCGTATCCGGATGACCATACGCCTGATTGGGGAGCACCGCGCCTCCGCCCTCCGTGGGCCGGACAATCAGCGCGCCCACCAATCCCATCAAAATCTGGAGATCGGCGCGCGTTCCACTGTGATACAGGTAGGTGCCCGGTTTGCTTGCGGTAAAGGAGTATTTCACCGAGCCTCCGGGGCCGGCCTCCAGCGTCAGGGCGCCTTGGGCGGCGGGTTCCGAAACCGTTTCGGTGGTAACGCCCTGTTGGCCCGGAAACACTATCGAAACGGGCACTTCCAGGGTATTGTTCAAGGTTACGGTGACGGTGTCGCCCTGCTTCACTATCATGGTGGGCCCGGGGTACTGCATCAGCCCCGCCCCGTTGGCGTATCCCCAGGTATAAATGGAGCCGCCTTCGGGGGTGCTGATATGGCCCGCCTTTGCCGTGAATGTGAAATCGGGGCCCGTGACACCGTCAATACCCGCCCGGGCCGGGCCGGCAAATCCCAACAGCATCAGGCTTATCACTGCATATCGGCCTGTTTTCCATTTCATGGTGGTGTTCCTCTCTTATTCGCTTACGACGATTTCGGTCATCATGCCGCCGAAGTCTTCCGTGCCGTTACTCAAGTAATTCAAATTGGTGGTGTACAGAACATAGGTGCCGGGGGCCACGCCCGCCGTATCGAGCAGCACGTCGTACGATTCACCTCCGCCCAAGGTGACCGAGTTGGTCTTGTAGCTGAGGTTCTCGCCCGTGGTGCTGCGCAATTGCCGGGCGTCATCGCCCACCACCTCCATGGGTATGCCCAGGCAGGCCAGGGTGTACAGCCGTGTCACATTCAGGTTGGAGATGCGCAGCAGGATGCGCTGATTCGGTTTCGCCTGGATAAGGGAACTGAGCGGTTGCGAAATCTTTCCGCCGTTCTCATCGGGGGGCGCCAAGGGGCCCGGAACGATTGTATCGGGATACCCGCGGCCGTTGAGCAACGCGTAGTTGTCTTTCATCAGGGCCATGGGAAGGGGCTGGATGTCCAGATGCATTTCATGGAACGAGGAGTCGAACGATCCCATCTGAATGGGATAATCGGCATCGTAGCCGGTGGACCCATCCCCGTCGTTATAGGCGAATTTGGTGTAGGTCTTTCCGTGCCACGTGTATTCCGTGCCATCCTGCTTGGGCGTGACATAGAGATTGGCCAGCATGCCCATCTGCATGTGTTCCGTGGCCTCCCGGTGGCAGTGGTACATATACGTGCCCGGCTCCACCGGTTCGTAGTAATACGTGAGGGTGGCGCCCATGTTCACCGAGATGCTGGCCTCGGGTTCGCCGTCGAACACCGGCGCCGCCTGCGGGAACCCGTGCCAGTGGACGGTGTGCGGGTCGAAGAGGTCCGGGCGCATCGCCATGCCCACATTGGTGAGGTTGAGGAAGATTTTCTGGTCTTCCTTTGCCACAATGGTGGGGCCGGGGAACGAAGCGGCCAGCATCCCCTCCATCATGACCTGATCATCAGGCACGTTTGTCATGTCGCTGAACCCGAAGCAGTACAGGACTTTTCCATCCGCCATCTTGACAAAGCCGTCGCCGGCCGCCAGATGGATGAAATGGTCCTCCGGCCCGCCGCGTTGCACCAGGTTGTTAAACGGTGGCGCCACCGGCATCATGGTGACCGTGATATCCACGGTAACCGTCCCGCTGAGGCCGTCCTGGTCCGTGACGGTCACCACCAGGCTGTCCGCGCCCATATAGTCCGTGGCGGGGGTATAGGTGATGATCCCGGTGGGCGTGATAACCGCCGTGCCGTTTGCCGGCGGCGTGGTTATCGCATAGGTATGCACGTCATTGAAATTGGGATCCGTCGGGTAGACGCGGGTGACACCGGGTTTGTTCATCACCGTCGTGATGGCCGTGGCGGCCGGGGCCGGCGCCTCATTCGGTATCACCGGCGGGGGATTCACATGGATGGTTACGGTGGCGATATTGCTCAAGCGTCCATCATAGGCCCTGTAGCGGAAACTGTCCGTGCCCACGTATCCGGGGTCCGGCGTATAGAAGAACGAGCCGTCGCTGTGGAGTTGCAGGCTGCCATGGTTGACATTGCCGAACAGGGTGAGCCGCGCGGTGAACGTGTCGCCGTTCGGATCCGTGTCGTTGCCCAGCACGCCGGGGAAGAGCACCACCAGCGGCTTGTTCACCAATACATCATAGGTGTCATTAACCGCAACGGGCGCCTGATTGACCTGATTGGTGACCGTAAGCTGAACCGTCGCCACATTGCTGTCCGCCTGTCCGTCATTCACCTTGTATTGGAAACTGTCGTTGCCGGTGAAGAACAGCGTGACGTAGAGAAAACTTCCATTCGAATTCAGGATCAACGTCCCATTGGAGGGCGGGGTCACCAGGGAGGCGGTTAACGCATCGTCATCCACATCATAATCGTTCCCGATCACGCCCGGCGCGACGATGAGCTTTGCCCCCAGGACGAGGCTGTTCCAAACGGTAAAGTGATCGTCCTCCGCGAAGGGGGCGTTGTTTACCACCGCGGGTGCATGATATTCATCCGCGCCCGCGTCCACGCCGCCATTGGGGCGCGTTTCCTGGTCATAATCCCGCGCCAGGGTCGGGAAGTAATTGACCGACGCGAGCAGCCCAATGTCCCGCGCGGGTGAATTTTGCTGGAGGTGGTAATCGCCAAAAGGAAGGAGTGTGGCGGGATTTACGGTCGTGAGGGGGCCAAAGTGCACATCAATGAAGTTTCCTCCCTCGTCAAAGGCGGCCGCGACTTCGAGTGCCGTGGTCGCTTCGGGCATGATGATGGTCTGGCCGGGCGAACCGTTGAAATATTGTGACACAAACCCCGGATTGAACGACTTGTTGCTGGCGTCATAGCCGGTGGTGTTGGTCAAAATGCCGCCCCTCGGATTCATTTTGGCGGGTGCGGCGGTGCCTACAACCGCCAAGTCCGCATACACGGGCGCCGAAGGATCGGGCAGCAAGCCGTAGGGCGGTGTGAGCGCCTGATTCACGGCAAAGTAGAACGAGCGGTTCTGCCAGATAATGTTATTGAGCAACACCGGATTGGAAAACTCCGCGGCATAGGCCATCGCGGGGTTTGCCCCAATCGCATTCTTCAAGTCTCCGCTATGCGCATAGGCCACAATGCCCGCGGGCTGCGGGGCCGATTGATTGGGATTCGCGGCAAACGCCAACCCCGCGGTCGCGGTGCTGTCATTGTGCGCGACCGTGTTGTTGATAATATGGACCCGCGCCGTGTCTTGCAGCGATATGCCGCCGGCCGCCATCCCCGCCACGTTGTTCACGATGATATTGTTGGTAATGACAATTGTGTGCCAGTTTCTGTCGTTGTTGGTGGCGGCAACATCCTGGCCGTTCACATACTCGGTCCGAATACCGCCGCCGTCGCCCGCCCCGGCTTGGTTGCCCTGGATCAGGTTCCCGTCAATGGTGACGGAACCGGAACCCGGGGTGAGGGTGGCCCCTCCCACCGGAACGCCGCCCGCGATATAGATGCCGCCGCCCGAGGGGTTGGTGCCCTGATCAAAGGATTGATTGAAAATAATCGTGTTATGGGCGATTAGACCGCGGTCGCTTAAGCCCTGATGGCCGATGCCCGCGCCACTGCCGATGATGAAATTCCCGCAGATATGATTTTCGGTAATTTCATAATGGTCGGAACCTGTGTGGATCGCGATACCGCCGCCCACGCCGCCCAGGCCGCCGTTTTCGTCAATGTGGTTGTGGTGAATTTTGATGTGATCGTTGTGGGCGTTGTCGTAGACCAGCGCGCCGCCGGCTTCCACGGTCAATTCGGGGTGGCCCAGGCGGATGCCGGCGCCGAAGAATCCCTGGTTGCCCGTCACATGGTTGTTGCTGATTTCAAGGTAGTGGGCGTACCCGTTCACCATGATGCCGCCGCCATGGTCCGCGCCCGTGATGGTGAATCCGTCAATACGCGCGTTGCCGGGACCGAACCCCCCGTTGTCCGGGGAGGTATTGCGCGCCATCACGAAAATCCCCGCACCTTCTTCCGTGTTGAAGGTCGCCGGTTCAATCCCCGTGAAATCAAAATTCTGGCCCGGCAGCAGATCCACCTTGCCCAAAGTGATCAGGCTGGCCACCTTGTTCCGCCACGCTTGGAGTTTTTCCGCGGGCGTCTTCACGGCGTTGATGGTGGTGCAATAGGGGCCCCACCCTTGCAAGTGCACCGGCTGCCACATGATCACCATTTCGTCGTAGGTGCCCGGCGCCACCAGGATCAAATCACCCGGATGGGCCGCATCAATCGCGTTCTGGATGGGGGTTGCGCCCGGTGCGGAACTCGGTTGTACCTGCAGCACCGTTCCGGAAATGGGCCCCACGGTCACCGTAATGCCTACGGGACTGCTGACGCCGCTGGAGCGCGTGATGATCAGTTCACCCGTCTTGGTGTTGGGGGCCACGGTTCCTTGAATGGACCCATCGGTCCAAATCACATTCGTCAACGGTACGCCGCCAAGGGTGACCTTGCCCGGGGTGGCGCCAAAGCCATAATCACGCTTAATGGTGATCGGTTGCGTTCCGTTCGGGTCGTACAGGGGATTGGGAACGTCCACTTTTCCCACAGAGGCGATCGTGAGGGTCTGCCCCGGGGCCGAAACATAGGGGCCGTTCTCCACGGACCACAGCAGGGGCGTGCCATCCGGGAAGTCACAATCCAGCGGAAGCTGGCCGGGGCCCGCAAAGGCCGCCACCGCCAGCACCGGCGTATCCAGGTAGGTGGTCTTGCCCGGATTATACTGGAACGTATAGGAGAACTGGCTGTACTGCCGGTTGAAATAGGGATCGGTGATGTATTGTCCATGGGTGGGTGAACTGGGATCCGTGTCCAGAATGGGTCCGGGAGAATTCAGCACCACCGTGATCATTTTGGGTGAAACACCGCTTGGGAACGGCGGGTTGATCGAATAGGTCGAGGGAACCAGCGCATTATAGGTGCCCCATTGATCCGAATACACGCGGGAGATTTCCCGGCCATTGTGATCGCGGATGGATATCGGCATCCACGGGGGGGCCTGTTTTTCACCGAACGTGGGTGCGTTGGGATCAAATTCATTGGCCAGGTCATTCAGGATCATCCCGACGATATGCCCGGCCACGGGCACTTCCGTGAACATGTGGAAATCGCACGGAGGGTTCTGGCTTCTTGTGATCTCCACTTGCTTGCGATCCGGCAGCGGGCGGGTTTCGCCCGCATACCCGCTGGGAATTTGTTGATCCGTGAACAAGCTCAGATACTGCGGCACCACATGCGGATCGCCCACACACGGAGGAAATAGTTCCAGGGTGGCCGATTTCTCCGGTGACGGCGTATAGGTGTCGCCGAAAAAGACGTTTCGGTCTTCTTCTTTTTGATGTTCATAGCCGGGAGGGGCGTCGGCTTCGACAATGTAATATCCTTCAGGCAATCCGGGCGCTTCGATGGGAGAACCATCGCCATCCACCACCAGGGTCCCGTCCGGATTCCGCGGCCAACGGCTCAAGAAGGCGTAGCCGCCGTCGAATACCGCGGGCCGCACCTGGTTAAAGTTGCGCAGGCCGTCATAGCAGTCCGTGGGGACTCCCTGGTGAATGAACGGCGGCCCTTGCGCACCCGTGGGCGGATTATCGTCCCAACTGTCCGTTGTCACGATGTTTAACGCATCACCGGCGTCGAACACGCCGTTTCCATTGCGGTCCACGTCTTCGGGGCCTTTTTGATACGGCGGATTCCGCCAGTCGAACGGCCAGTTGTCCACATCGGCCAGCGTTACCTGGCCGTCCAGGTTTACATCGTCGATCACCTTGTCATTATTGGCATCCGCATACAGATTTATCTGAACCCTGGGAATGCCGGGCTCCCAATTTTCGGCGGTGGCAAAACGCGGGTCGTTTTCGGCCCGGGTGGTCGCATAGTGGACGATGCCGGAAATTCCGCCGTTACTGGGGTCAAACTCACCGTTCCCGTTGAGGTCCACATCTTCCGGGCCGGGGAAGTTGCCAATGGGCGGATTGTCCGTGTCCACCTGGAGGTAATTGGTCTTGCCCCAGGCGATAACATTGGTCTGCCCCAAAAACGCCTGGAAGCCTTGCAGCAAGAGCGGAAACGGCCCGGTCTCCGTCTTGGACAGGTTGTTTCCGGTGTTCGGATTGATGCGGGGCGTAACGCCGTCCATTTCAAATTGGGGTTGGGGCGTCAACACGCCAAAGGAAGGATACACCCACCCCTGGCCGGGAAGCACCTGTCCGCCATCATCCACGGCGATGGTGGCGCCCGTCGGTTTGAAACGGTCGTACCCTGCTTCCGCCACCAGCCAATTGAAGAACGGGAAGACCTCCCGGAAGTTTGCCTCGCCGTTTTCATTCGTTACATAGCTTTGATAAATGGAGCCGTCGCGGAACCGCAAATTGATATTGACATTGGGTATGGGGAGTTCGCCCGGGTCTGGAAAGCCGTTTTCATTATCGTCCCCGAAAACCATGTTCTGCATCCGGGCAAACCAGTTAAACACCGGGACTTGGCCCAGCGCCACATCGGAATTCGTCACGGTTACCGTTTTACTCGCAAAGACCAGGTCCAACGGATTGTCCCATATCGCCACCTGATAATTGCCTGCGGGCACATTCGGTATGGAGAACGAGCCATCCGGTGCGCAGGGCGCCGTATAAATGCCTCTTCCGTTGCCGACCGACAGCTGATTCAGCCCCACCCAGGCCTGCGGCACCGGCTCTCCCGCGAAGAACCGGTAGTCCGGCGGACGCGAGGTATGCAGGTTTACCACTTGGCCGGAGATGGTGTTGCCGCCATTCAGTACCGAAGTGTCGTTGAGGGTTTTAACAAACCCGATGAACACATGCCAGCCCGGCGGGCCAAATTCCACAAAAAACGAAGGCTCGTTCGGTTTTACCCAGGCGTCAATACCCAGGGTTCCTTCGATGGTGGCGGTCTGATGCCAATCTTCCC
>CAYXPO010000078.1:0-12212 GCA_964466925.1 uncultured Nitrospirales bacterium | reverse complement strand
GAGGGGGTGTATGTGAGCCTCGAAGTGGCCGATACGGGCTGTGGCATGGATGCGGAGACCATCGGGCGCATTTTCGACCCCTTTTTCAGCACCAAATTCACCGGGCGGGGCTTGGGGCTGGCCACCGTCCTCGGAATTGTGCGGGCGCACCGGGGCGCCATCAATGTCTACAGCGAACCGGGTCAGGGCACCACCTTCAAAGTCCTCTTTCCCGCCATGGACCATGAAGCGGAATTGGAAGGAAAAGAATGGGCGCTGCCGTCCGGCGAAGAAACGGGCCTGTGGAAGAGCAGCGGCGCCATCCTGCTGGCGGACGACGAAGAAAGCGTCCGGGAAGTGGCCAAAGACATCCTGGAAGAACTGGGGTTCACCGTGGTGACGGCCGTGAATGGCCAGGAAGCCCTCGAACTATTCAAAGCGCAGGAAACCGTGCGCGCGGTCATTCTGGACCTCACCATGCCCGTATTGGGCGGCAAAGAGGCCTTCCGGGAAATGCGCTCCCTCCGCCCCGCCGTCCCCGTCATCCTTTCGAGCGGCTACACCGAACAGGACATCACCTCCCAGTTCTCCGAAAACACCCCCGACGGGTTCATCCAAAAACCCTTCGGCCCCGGCGATATCGCCCGCGTGCTGCGAAAAGCCCTCCGGGAATAGTTCCCGGCTCCCGCGGGCGGGCCAGGCTTACCGTACACTCCGCTTGCGCAAGGGTTCCGTGATTTCGATGATGACCGGGACGCCGTTGATCCGCTCCGGCACTTTCAGCGCGCCGGTGAGCGCGGCGGACAGCGTCACCTTTACGCCGTACCCCTGCTCGGCCCGCGTTGTGACCACACCCAGGAGGTTTGGCGAATTTCGCAACAGCCCCTCCACCACGGCTTTCGCCGCCCGCGCCTCATCCATGGTACTTCTGTTCATGGCAACACCTCATGACAACACCGGTTTCCAAAATACCATTCATCGTCACCCATGACCATAGTGTGTCACAAGCGGGACAGCATATTCTAGTGCAGGGAGTCATAATCGGCGCCTCTTAGAACAGGAGAGGTAGAATCTGAAAATGAGCGAAAAACGGGGCCTGACGCAGGCGGGCCTGCTCATGCGCAAACTCCCCATTCCACATATCAATCCCAAAACGGGCAGGCGAGACGGGGCCGTCTCCGGCTTTTCGCGGTCTTTATACGATGCCATCCGCATGACTCACTACAGCAGCGGGATTGAATCGTTGCAAAACACGCGCCTTTTCAGTATGCTACTGGGTCAGGAAAGTTGCAGCATTTAACTTGGGGAGGCGCTGGGTTAGGCGATGCATACCGATACATTGGCAATGATAACCATCCTTGTGGTGGACGACATGCCCGAAAATGCGGCGGTGTTGACCCGTTTTTTATCGCCGCTGGGATATAATGTGGAAGCGGTGAACGACGGGGAAACGGCCCTTGTGTTCGTCAACAAACACCCGCCGGACATTATCTTGTTGGACTTGGCGATGCCGGGCATGGACGGGTTCGAGGTGTGCCAGCATTTGAAACAATCCCCGGACACCCGGCACATTCCCATCATCATCATCACGGGTCTGACGGACCGCGAGGCGAATATTCATGCCATCGAGGCCGGCGCGGATGATTTCCTTATCAAGCCGTTTGACCGGGTGCTGTTGGAGGCGCGCATTAAAAACTCCCTCAAGACAAAAATCCTCCAGGATCAATTGCTGGAATATCAGCATGAGTTGGAAGAGCGGGTCCAGCAGCGTACGCAGCAGGTTGAGCGCACGCAGCAAGTGGCCGTGTTCAGCCTCGCGAAACTGGCGGAATCGCGCGACACCGACACGGGGGATCACCTGGACCGCATCCGGGAATATACCCGCGAATTGTGTCTGGAGGTAAGTTCGCTCCCGGAGTATGCGCATTTCGTGGATGCGGCCTTTATCCGGCAGATTTATCAATCCAGCCCCTTGCATGACATTGGGAAAGTGGGCATACCGGATCAGATTCTGTTGAAACCCGGAAAACTCACCCCGGATGAATTTGACTTGATGAAGACCCACACGTTGATCGGCGGGGACACGCTGCGGGCGGCGGATTTGGAGGCGGGGCAGGACTCCTTTCTCGCCATGGGCCGCGACATCGCCTATTATCATCATGAGAAGTGGGATGGCAGCGGCTATCCCTACGGGCTTACCGGAGACGGCATTCCTTTGGCCGCGCGTATTGTGGCCCTGGCGGACGTTTATGACGCCCTGGCCACGCGCCGCCCCTACAAAGAGCCCATGGACCATGCCACCTCAAAAGCGATTATACTGGAGGGGCGGGGCAAGCACTTTGATCCCACGGTGGTGGATGCCTTTCTCGCGCGGGAAGAGCGTTTTCGCGAGATTCGGGGGCAGTTTGAAACCAGCGAACATGTTGCGCCATTGGTGGCCGCGGCCAGCCGCATCGCGCAATTCCAAAACGCACAACCCAATAAGGCCTGACCCTGCATCACCGCATCAGTGTACCGTGGCGGCAATCAATTGCAGGGCGGCGTGCCAGGAATCCGGATAGGGCGGCTCCCCGCTTTCCGTGCGAAACTTCTCCGCCGAATGGAGGATATCTTTCAACGGGGCGCATAACTCGCCCGATTGCACCTCGGCGTCCCAGATTTGCCACGAGGCTTGGTCGTCGCGTGGTACAATGCCTTCGAGCCAATAGGCATAATACGGGGGAAGAGGCAGGGGGCCGGGATTGTTCAGGCAATAAAACTGCACTTGCGCTTCAAGCTCCTGCGCGCGGGCGGCCCATTCGGACGCTTCATCATTATGGAGCAGCTCCGCCATGCGGGCGGCTGCGGTCATTCCCATGTACGCATGAAGCACGGAAAGGATGGCGCGCCCATCACGGCAGAGCGCCGGTTGGAAGACCGGAAGCGGGGCATTCCCCCGGGTCTGCGACCAATCGGAAAGAAAACGGGTGACGGACACCACCTCCTTCCAGATGGATTTCAAATACCGTGGCCGCTCGGCGGAGTCAAGACTTTGCACATGATGCCCGACACTGCCCAGCAGCCAGGCGGCACTGTCCGTTTCCAGAACGATGTGCGGCAGGAAGTCTTCCCGGCGGGGGGAAACGGCGGCGGGCATGGACCCTTTGGGAAGCCCCGGTTTGGAAGAAGAACGGATCGTGTCGAGATAAAAACGGATGTGTTTTTCCGCCAAGCCGGGATACCCGGCGCCATCGAGGGCCAGGGTAATCCAGGCGCCATACCGCGCGGAATCCATGGCCCATGGAGGCTGGGAAATGGGCGACCGCACGATGCCGCCGGTCTCCCGGTCCATGCATTGAATGATGGTGAGCAAGGCGCGCGCCCGCGAATCCCCTTCCTGCGGACCGCCGGTAACGCCTCCTTCCGCAAGCCACTGCGCCCAGCGGCTCCGCGTGTCTTGTTCCAATTGCCGGTACCCCTGTTTCCGCGCGTGGCGGAGTCCGGCATCCACCTGATCGCGGTTTTTTCCGAAGGCCACGAATAGCTCTACGGTGAATCCATCGTCCTCGGGCCGCGGCTCCAGTTCAATCGCGAAATGACAGTGGCCCGCCGCGCCGGGGTTTCCTGCCAGGTGCCCCGTTTCGATTTGGGGAAGCGCGCCGGTCTCGGAATTGTCCTCTCCGCATTGAAAAGCGCGAAACGGGCGGGCGCCGGCACAGCCGATCCATGCACCCTCGCCGAAAGCGTCCCATTCCGGGGCGGGCGCCTTCCGGACGGCGGGCTGCCGGGCGCGCTCCCAATCCGACGCGCCGGGTTTTTCCGGGCGGAAGTGGTAGAGGGTTTTTGTCTCCGGCGCGGCGAACACGGCAAAGTCGTTCAGTGCATCGAGCATCCAGCCGGCAAGGGGAATTTCCGGGAGTTGCCGGGTGCATGGGGTGAAGTTGGCGTACCAATAGATTTTAGGCGCTTCTTTCACCCCGGCGATGTGCAGCCGCCAGACCAATACATCGCGTTGTGCACAGACAAACAAGTGTTGTGTGGCGGCGAGGGGGGAATCCGGCAAACGGCTTATGGTCACAATTTCGGTGGAGGCTTCGGAGGCATAGTGCTGTTCCGTTTGCCAGGGCGCGCCGGTAAGCCAGAACAGGCCCTGCCCGGTTCGAATCGCCCACTGGGCGCCGTGTTCCGGTTTCACGCCGAAATTCGGCAGATCGCGCGACAAGGTGCGGTAACTGAGCTGATCATTTCCGCCGGGACTGGGCCACTGGCAACTGCTCAAACGCCCGAAGGCATTGACGCCCACCGTCAGGCCGCCGTTGCCGCTGATCGCGGTGACATCGGCCGGACCAAACACTTGTTCCCCAAAGTCTGGGGGGGCCGCGGAAGTGTTAAGGGAGAAAAGAAGACCCAGACAATACGCCACCTTGATGATCCGGGGCCAAGTCAACGGGCCGGTATTTTTATGAAGGATCATGGTGTTGTTCCTTCACCGGAGAAAAGGGTTCCCGAAAAGTTCAGGATGTTTCCGTCACTCGAGGCCTCCACCCGCAACATGCCAAGACGCGACAACGCACGGGTGACGGGAATATACTCCTGTTCGACATCCCGGCCGTCCTTGCCGGGGATTAGTTCGTATTGGGCGGCTTGCCGTAAAAGGGCGGCCACACATTCCCCGGTCTTGCTCCAATCCACGTGAATCGCCAAGGCATTGGCCTGTACCGGATGCGGGTTCAGGCCTTCGGCCAGACGCGCCATAAGCGGCTCCTGGCTGGTGGCGAGCGCATATTCATCCGTTTGCATCAGGCACAAGGAAAGTTTTTCCCCCAGCCAAGGCACAATCCAGCCAGGATGGCCGCTCCAGGAAGAAGGGATCGGTTGTTCTTGAGCAATCAACGGCATCAGCGGGTGGGGGCTGTCGGAAGAAGACGGTGTCCTGAAGGCCAGCGCCATCCGCGGAACAGGAAGGGTGGCGGAGGTGTCCACGGAAAGCAACGCCCAGGAATATTCCACGATGGTTTGATCCCAGTTATCAGGCAGCGGTGGAAGGTTCCAACGTTTCCACACCGGCAGGAGATAGGAGAGAAGGGTCTGACAGGCGGTCGTTTTTTCAAATAATGGATGGAGAATCGCCGCGATTGTGTTCAAGGAACTTGTGGTCACGCCGATCATGGGCATTTCGGGCCATGCGTTCGGAAGCCGCAGGCCATCCGGCGCGGGCGGCAGGGCAAGCTCGAGCCGCCCTTGGAGGTGCGGGGCGGTGGCGCGCAAACACATTTCCCCCTTGACAGGTACCGTCCAAGCCAAATGAATGCCGTCCCCGGGTACATTTTTGGGGGGGGCCGTTTCTTTCGCCTCAAGAGAGGCACGGACATATTCCGGCCAAAGGGAGAGGATGAAAAACCTCCCGCGCCAGGCGTAATAAAATTCGCCATAGCGGCATAGGCCATCTTCCGCCGGGCGGATCATGCGATTCACGCCATGGGCCAGACGCACCAGAAGACCCGGACATATGCAGAATCCCCATTGGCCGGATTTCCCGGCGGCCAACACTTTCGGCCCCATCCATACCCGCCACCGGGACGGATTGGGGCGGATTCCCGTGGCCTTTTGGAGGGTCAATTCGATCTGGTGCATCCAGCGGGGCACTTCCTCCGTGAGCACCGCGGCGGCGGACGTTTGAGCGAATGTTTTCCACACGGATGGCAGATCGTCCGCAAAGGCCGTCCAATCCGCGTCTTCCGGGCAATACCCCGCATCGGACACGCGTTTCAGTGCGTGATCAACCCCCAGTATGAGAACACAGAGGACCAACGCCATCGCGAATGCGGACCACCCCCTGGAAGTCTTTTTAGTCAAGAAGTGCGTCATATAAACACGTATTCAAAACGAACGCGGGGTTTTGCCGCGTGTTAACCCGGTCATGATTCTTCCCAGACCGCATCCTTTTCCCGTTCACGTTTCTCTTCCATGGACTGAACCTCGCCCGCCATTTCCCGCTTGAGCCGTTCCGCCTCTTCCCAGGAGGCGCACGCGGATAGTTTGCCTTCATACCGCAACCGCGCTTCGGCCAGCTTGGCGGCGTATTTGTTTTCGATGTCCGCAAGCCGCATTTTTTGTGCCGCGGTCAACGACTTGGCCGGCCCGGTTTCTTGAGCCAGCCGCTCCAGTGCAATTTCGTACGCGCTTTTCATAGGACCTCCTAGAGCGAGAATTCATCGTCCAATACGGTGGCGATAAAACGCTCGATGGAAATGGGGTAATACCGGCTGTTGGGGGTGATGATGATGCCGGTGGTGATGTCCTCGCGGCGCTCCAGTTCGTCCATGCTGTCCGAGAGGGCCTGGTCCACGTTTTCCCGCAGATGCGCCACCTCGAGAAAATCCGACTTGCATTCCACCGGTTTGCGGTTAAACCCGAGGAATCCGAACACCCGCCCGGTCAGGGCGGCATCCACTTGGTCCTCCCCGAAAATATCCTCGTAATTGGGCCAGTAGTGCTTGGGGCGAATGACAAACTGGGGTGAAACCTGAATCTTTCCCTTGACCCGGGTCGTGCCATAGCCGGATTCCAAGGCCCCGCCCAGGCAGATATACGGCAATTCATGATACCCCTTGACGATACCATACGTGGGCTTGCGCACAATCACTGTGCCCTGATAAATCTCGCGCATATCTTCGGAATTCAACGGCATATCCAACTCCACGGCTTTACTGAACGCAGTCTACCGCACCGGCGCTTCGGGAGCAACTTCGCGCAACCCCATCAACCGCACCCGCGTTCCATCCGGACTGAGTTTATACCTGAGGGGAACGCGCTCCCCGGTGTTCACCGCCTGCCATTGGGCTTCCTCCACGTCCAGATGGCTCTCGGCAGTGCGTCCATCGCTCAGGGAAACCTGTAAACGAAGCACATGGACGGGCGACCCGTCCTTGGCCTTCCATAGTTCCTTCGCCTGCACCAGCCCCGCGCCTTCCAAAACGGGCTGCCGTTCAAACGGGTCGGCATTTCGCAGCACCGTCGAACCCCAGAAAAGAATCACTGCGGCGATTACCACAAACGCCAGCACCCCCGGCCGCCGCCCCGGCGCCGGATACTTGTCCGCCACCCACTTCCGAAAAGGGGTTTCCAGGTTTTCGCGTTGGTATTTAATGGCCATGGCAATTTTTACGAGGGAACTCGCTTCCACAGAGAGGCGAAAGGACCAGAAGCCACCTTCTTCTGAAAGAATTCCGTTAATTGATCGGGAGGCATGCCTTTGGTCTGTTCACAAATTTTCGCCAGGACCTCCTCCTTGAAATCCAGACAATCAAAATGGCCAGGGTTCTTTTTCGGTCTCATCAAAAAACGCCTCTTTGGGTGACACGATTGTAAGATATCCATAACCGAATTCAAAGTTAACCCGCTTAAAGCGGGTTTTCATGCATAGTCTGAATATTCGGTGCCGTATCATAACCTTGATGTGCATGGAAGGGTGTTGTTCGGGAAATGGCGAATAAACGCCCTTTGCGGGAAAGGCGCCCTTTGCGTGTGCGGGTGGCGGGCAAATTGCCGGGAAGGACAGGGAGCGGAAATGTTTTCAACACGCTGCGGGTTCATCCTTTATAATTGCGCCATGGTGTGCAACCAACGTTGTGAAGGGAAAATGCGTATGCGGATTATCGTGGCGAAGCCCCGGGGGTTCTGCGCCGGGGTGGAGCGGGCCATAAAGAGCGTGGAAAGCGCCTTGGAGCGGTTTGGGCCGCCGGTGTATGTGCTGAATCATATTGTGCATAACGCGCATGTGGTGAAGGAGCTTCGGGAGAAGGGGGCGGTGTTTGTGCGGGAGTTGTACGAGGTGCCGCGCGGGGCGCATTTGTTGTTCAGTGCGCACGGGGTGGGCCCGGACCGTTGGGAGAAGGCGGAGGAACTTCAGTTGGAAGTCATTGACGCCACGTGCCCGCTGGTGGAGAAGGTGCACCACGAGGCCCGGCGGTTCGCGGCCAAGGACTATACGATCATATTGATTGGGGAGAAAGGGCATGATGAAACGGTGGGCACCATGGGGTGGGCGCCGCAAAACATACGGATCATCCAGCGCAAGGAGGATGTGGCGGGCCTGGATATCCCGGACCCGTCCAAACTCGCGTATATCACGCAGACCACGCTGAGCGTGGAGGACTGCCAGGAGATTATCCAGGCGCTCCGTGAACGCTTCCCGGAAATCCAAGGTCCGCCCAAGGCGGACATCTGCTATGCCACGTCCAACCGTCAGGCGGCGGTGAAGGCGCTGGCGCAGGAAGTGGATTTGGTGCTGGTGGTGGGAGACCCGGAAAGCGCGAATTCGACGCGGCTGGCCGAGGTGGCGCGGTCGAAGGGAAAACCGGCCCACCTTATCCCGGATGCCGGGGCCATCCACCGGGAATGGCTGGACGGGGTAAAGACGCTGCTGCTGACCTCGGGGGCGTCCGTTCCGGAAAAGCATGTGCAGGGCGTTATCACGTATCTGAATACGCTGGAACCCTGTTCCGTGGAGGAATATGAACTCGTGCACGAGGATGTCCATTTCCGGCTGCCGGCGAATGTGCAATAGCCTTCCGGTCCGGCCGTGAAAACGCGGGGGAATGCGGGGTTGATTTGGCGCGAAATAATAGGTATATAATACCGCCCCATGGGCATGGGGTATTAGATGGCGGTTGTGTCACAAAATTACGTTTTGCAGGCCAACTGAGGGAGATGAGTCATCATGAACGTGTATTTGGCGGTGCTGTGGAAAAAGGAAGCCCATTCGCGTCTTGATCAAGAGGTGTTTTTACCCTATCTGCTGCGGAAACCGGACCGGGTGGAATCGTGGGGTTCCAAGCGGGGCCAGGTGGACATCCTCAGTTTTGCCTATTGGCCGGATTTTGTGCTTCCGAAAACCCATTTGATTGCCAAAGAAGCACAGGCGGTCTGTTTTGATGGATTCCCGGATGCGGGGATCGACACCGCCACGGCCACGCCGGAAAGCTTTTCCACGCAACTGCTGGAAGCGGCAAAAAAAGACATTCGGAGCATTCAAGGGGAGTTTTCCATTCTCTATTCGGAAAACGAATCCCTGGCGGTGTATCTGAATCCCAATGGCAGCCATCCCGTGTATTATGTGGACCAGCCGGATTTCGTGGCGTTCAGCAACCGCCTGCCCCTGCTGCTGCAACTGCCGGGGATCAGCCACGAACTGAACCCGCGCGGGGCGCAGTGGCTGTGCTACCAGGGATTCACCCAATGCAATGACACCTGCTTCAAGGCGGTGCGGAAACTGACGAGCGGTGATCTGGCCACCGTCAACTCCCGTGGTGATCTGAGCATCCGGCCCACGGCCTATTCGGACGTGGTATGCAAGAAATATGCGGACTTTTCACCCAAGAAGTTGCCGGCGATCTTCGAGGACCATTGCGGCGAAATGGTCCAGTATGTCAAGCGGATGCATTCTTTTTACACGCGTTTGGGGATCATGTTCCGGCTGAGCGGCGGGAAGGACAGCCGGACGGCGTTGCCGATGTTGTTGCACGCGGGCCTGAAGGAGGCAATCAAAGACTGTTATACCAGCGGTCCGTATTTCGCCCCGGATGTGATCAGCGCCCAGCATATCACCTCAAAAATCGGCCTTAAAACCCACCGTATTGTCCGGGAACCGGCGGTGAAGGACACGATGACCCTGAACACGAATTCGCTGCTGGAATCCCTGAATGTGACCGCCGGGCAGCTTTCAATCCACGATTTCTGCCGCGTGCCCGGACCTGCCCAGCACATCCTGGTCACCGGCCACCAAGGGTTGCGCGACGCCTGGTTCCGCCATTGCCCCTCGGGCTCCATCAAACAGTTCGGCGATGCCATGTTCAACACCTATTTCCATGATCCCCTCCATCTTCTCGGGGAAAAGGCCCGCCCGGCGTTCATGAACGACTACCTGGAGATGTTTCATGATTTTCACCGGAAAGAGAAAGCCCCGCTGGATGCCGTGGCGGAAATCCACGCGTACCGCGAGGTGCAGGGCGCGTGGGGCGCGGCCATCCATGCAGCCACGTATCACAGCGCCCCCATGTGCAGTCCCCTGCTGCACCCCGGCGTGCTCTCGCTCACAATGGCCATGCCCAAGCGCTACCGGTGCAATGAAATGTACCATTTCATGTGCGTGGCAACCCTGGCCCCGGAACTGCTCGACGTGCCCTTCAACAACCAACAATGGTTCTACGAGCTTGGGGACATCCTGAAGGGCGTGATCAACGTGCCGGATGTGACGCCGTATCAATCCAGCCCCCATTTCCCGGTGCTCAGCAACATGTTCCTGCCCCCGGAAAAGATCACCTATTACAACA
Organism: uncultured Nitrospirales bacterium; assembly: GCA_964466925.1. Classification (GTDB taxonomy): domain Bacteria; phylum Hydrogenedentota; class Hydrogenedentia; order Hydrogenedentales; family CAILVY01; genus CAILVY01. Next base: position 1,920 of record CAYXPO010000078.1, on the reverse strand, counting down.
CGCTCAAACCCCACATGGCGGAACTTGCGGAAAAGCACGCGGCCCTGCTCGAACCGCACTTGTCAATGGAACACATCCGGAAAGCCATGAAGGTCAATCCCAGCATACAGGCCCCCGAACTGGTCTGCGGCCTGGGCTTGTACACCTATCTTTTCCTGGCGGAATACGGCCTGGACCTCTTCCATCAGGACAAACTGCCCGGCATCATTGACGAAATGAACACGGTGTTCAAGGAACGCGTCATCACCGCGGACCCGGGCGAGAGCCGGGAAAAACGGTACGATGCCGTGATCGAAAAATACGAAAAGAGCATCGCCGGTTTTGTCCGCGAACTCCAAACCCTCAAGCCCTCGCCCAAGCTGAATCCCGCCGTAACCAAGCCCGAAAACCCCTGGCGGCACATCCACATCCGCAACAACAACCCGAATGCCGCCGAATTCTACCTGGTGCTCGCCAAAACCTGGGGCCGGAAACACGAAACGCAAAAGCTCCCCATCAAATGCGGCGACACCTTCTCCTGGGGCGTCCGCGTGGAACCTGACACTCAGATCACCGTGTGCTGCGACGCCATCCAGTTCCAGCATCCCCTGACCATTGACGCCACCATCATGGCCTATCACGTCGAGGTGAATTAAACAATCTGCACACCGCCTGTGTGCTGTGTGACGTTTTTCAACCGGTCCTGTGCCGGTTAGCCGAGTGCTGCGCGGAGTGTTTCGGCCACACGGCGCTGATCCTCGTCCGTCATTTGTGCGTAGAGCGGGATGAGGAGACAACCGTCCTGCGCGTTTTCCGACTCCACCAGGCAATGGCGCACCGGGATGTCTTTATACGCCCGTTCGCGATGGGCGCACATGACTCCCGTTTTGCTGGCGATGCCGCGATCTTTGAGGAATTGCATGACATCCTTTTGGCGGGACGGCTCGGGCAAGCGTACGCAGTACGTCTGCCAATTGGTACGCCCCCATTCGGGTTCCCGCGGGAGTTGGAGGCCTTTGATGCCGGAAAGAAGTTCCCCATACTGATCGGCCAACCTGCGGCGCCGGCTGACAATCCAGGGAAGACGCGATAGTTGCACCCGCCCGATGGCGGCCTGAATATCAGTCAGGCGGTAGTTGTACCCCAGCTCGGTATACTCCTCGATGATAACCTTCGTGGCATTATGGCGGACCGTGTCGGGAATGGACATGCCATGCTGCCGCCAAAGCCGGAACCGGTCGAGCATCACGGGATCGTTGGTGGTGATCATGCCGCCGTCGCCGGTGGTGATTACCTTGCGCGGGTGAAAGGAAAAACAGGCCGCGTCGCCATGCGGTCTGCCGATCTTTTCCCATTGTCCCTCCCAGAGAATCTCGCTCCCAATGGCGCAGGCCGCATCTTCCACCAGCGCCAATCCATGCCGCCGCGCCAAGGCGAGCAGGGAGGAAAGATCGCACGGCATGCCCAGTTGATGGACACATAAAATGGCCCGTGTCTTGGGGGTGACGGCTTCCGCCGCGCGGCCGGGCGCCATGTTCAGCGTTGCGGGTTCAATATCTACGAAAACCGGCACCGCGCCGCAATAACGCACCGCATTGGCCGTGGCAATAAACGAATGGCTGACTGTAATCACCTCGTCACCCGGCTGAACGCCAACCGCCAGGAGGGCAAGATGAAGCGCAGTGGTGCAACTGGATACGGCGCAGGCATATTTCGCCCCTGTGTACCGCGCAAATTCCTCTTCAAACGCCGCTACTTGCGGGCCTTGGGTCACCCACCCGGAACGCAACGGTTCACAGACCGCGGTTTCTTCCTCTTCGCCCAAAAAGGGAAGTGAGATAGGAATGTTTCGTTTTTCGCCATCCTGCGGCATAAGGAGTATTCTCGCTTTCTGCTGATATTTGTACTTATTCCCAATTCCGCAAGCACTCTTGGGACATC
>CAYXPO010000077.1:0-12250 GCA_964466925.1 uncultured Nitrospirales bacterium | reverse complement strand
CCCTCAATGGAGGAAAACAGCTTGGTGGCGTGAAAACTCAACATCGACATGTCGCCGAATTCAGTAATGGAGCGGCCTTTGTACCGCACACCGAACGCATGCGCGGCGTCGTAAATCACCTGCAATCCATGACGGTCCGCGATGGCCTGAATGGCTTCCACGTCACACGGCACGCCGAAGACGTGTACGGGGAGAATGGCCCGTGTCTCGGGGCTGATGAGCTGCTCGATCTTGCGCGGATCAAGATTGTAGGTCTTGGGATCGATATCGCAGAAGACCGGGCGGATGTTATTCCACCAGAGCACATGCGGCGTCGCGGGAAATGTGAACGGGGTCGTGATTACCTCCCCGCTGTTTATCCGAAGGGCCTGCAACGCCACCATTAACGCGAGCGTGCCGTTACAGAATACATTGATGTGCTCAATACCCAGGAATTCAACCAGACGCCGCTCGAATTCCTTGTGAAACTCGCCATTATTCGTAAGCCACTTGTTGCGCCAGATCTGTTCCAGCAGGCCCTGATACGCGTCCAGGCGGGGCATGTTCGGCTGGGTGACAAACACGGCCTCCGGCAGCGCATATTGTCGTTTGAGTTGTTCAAACGCCCCGCGCACGGCAGGTGGTTTTTCGGCCCATAGCATGTTGTAGCAAAACCCTTATGACATCTTGGAATACAAGAGACAGTGTATGACAATTAACGCAACACACGCAACCCGCCCACGGCAAAAATGTTGATCCCCGGCGCAAAGCAAGCGCCCCACTTGGACGCATAGCGCCCGGAATTGTTATGCTTCCAGTGAACTAGGCGGCAGGAATCATTTCCGGAGTGAAAAAATGAACACCATAACATGGCGGCTGGGACTGGCGGCAGTGTTTTTCCTGGGCTTGGGGCTTCGCCTCTATAATCTGGACGGAGAAAGCTTGTGGCTCGACGAAATCCTCCATATGCAGTCCGTCAACCACTCCACCTGGGGGGAAATGGTGCGTTATGACATCACCTGCATGCCCAATTACACCCCTTTCAACCACAGTATTCTGCGGCTTGCCGGAGCAAATCCTCATTCCACGGAATTTATGCTGCGCCTGCCTTCGGCCCTGTTCGGGGCGTTCAGTGTTCTTCTCCTGGGCATCGCGGCACAGCGCATGTTTGGTCCATTCCTGGGACTGGCCTCCGCCCTTGCGCTGGCCCTCGCTAATTTTCACATCAGCAAGGCATCCCAGGAAGTCGGCGATGGCGGACAGCTTGTCTTTTTCTGTGTGGCGGCCGCCCTGGCCTTTGTCAATGCTTACGAAAAAGGCCGCTTCTGGCGCTGGGCGCTTGTCAGTTTGTGCATTGCCGCCGCCATGTATTCCTTCCTCCTCGCTTTTTTCTTTTGTGCGTGGTGTGCGGGATTCGCCATCCTCTATGCTGTTTTCACCCATGGACAATCCCAATGGCATAACAATCCTGAGGCTTCCGCGGCCGCCCGCGCCGCCCTCAAAAAGGCCGTGGCGGCGGTGGCGGCGGTGGGCGCGGGGGGCGCGGCGTATGCGCCCTATTTCTTCTTGATTACCATTCGCAGCCAAGGGGATATGAGCGGCATGTCCACGGGCGAAACGGTGACAAACATGCTGGCTTTGAGCCAACAACTCTTGGCGAAAGATGCGGCGTGTTTGGCGGCCGCCCTTGGGCTTATCGCAATAGGTCTCCTTCTCTTGCCTGGAACGCGCTCCCGCTGGACGCTCTTTGTCTATGGCTGGGCGCTTGCGGCCATGGGCATCTTCGGCATCTTTTGGGTTAATCAAACAGTCATGCGCGGACATTATCTGTTCAGCATTTTCCCCGCCCTGTGCATTCTCATGGCGCAAGGCGCACTGGGTTTGGGCCTGCTTGCGCAATGGCTGTTTCGCCCAAGCCGGAAGACCGCGCCTGTTCCCACATTGGTCATTGCCATGGCAGTCCTTACAATGCAAGCCGGTCATGACCTGTACCGCCTCTATACCGATACCGATAAAGTCCCATGGCGGGAAATGGCATTTTGGCTGAATGACGAAGTGCGGCCCGGCGACATGGTGGTTTGTTCTCCCCCTTTTTCCTTTGACTGCCTGTCCCATTATCAACCCCGGCTTCCGAAACCACTGCCATTATATTCCTGGGACCGTTTGCTTGCCTTGGATGCGGCACAGGAAGCCCGCGTGCGCGCCCAAAAGGGCCGCATCTGGTTTGTGGCCAACCGGAAAATTCCGCCCGCGGAGCCGGATGTCACAGGGAAGACATTCCGTGACTATTGCGTCTACCGTCACGAAGGCATGACAACGGATACCGCCGATTTTTCAAAAGTCGCCGCGGAATCCTCCTCCCTTGCCAGAACCCATGGACTGGGCATTAAACAGGTGGCGCTTGCCTACCTCGAAAAAAAAGACTATCAGAAAGTCATTGATACCGTCGAGCCCTATCTCAAGGGAGGACCTGTTCCGGAAAAATGGGCGCAGGTCAGCGACCTCCTCGCCCAAGCCTATGAAGCCAGCGGCCAAATCGATTCGGCGGCGCGGACCCTGCAATGGTTCGGAGACACTTATCCCGGGAAAAAAGCCTCCGCTTACTACTATGCCGCCAAGGTTTACCAGCGCGCCGCGCAATATGACAAGGCCATTGCCCTTCTCGAATCCATCAAGAAAGAGTTTCCGGAATTTTCCTCCGCTTATTATGAGTTGGGCCGGTGCTATGAAAAGAAACAGGACTGGGAACAAGTCAGAAGCAATTTCCTTGATTTTGCACACCGGGAAGACGGCAATGCCTACGCGCACCGGTGTTGTGCCCTGTATCATAACGGGCCGCAATTCGCGGACATTGCGGAAAAGCACTACCTCCGCGCACTCGAACTTGAACCGGCCAAATACCCCGAGGTGTACAAAGGCCTCGCGCAGCTTTACATGAGCCGGGACGACACCGCCAAGGCCGAAACCCTCCTGCGGCAAGGGTGCGAAAAGGCCCCGTCACCCGATAACTTTGTTCTGCTGGGGAAACTACTAAGCCAAACCGGGCGCCGCGAGGAGGCCAAATCAGTAGTGGACGAAGCCCTCAAACAGTTTCCGGATAACAACCCTCTTCTGGAATTGAAAAATTCGCTTCCATAGTCCGCCGGGTTATTTCCGCGCGGCGATGGCTTTGGCTGCCATGTGATCCATCAGGGACGGCGCGATGAGTTTCAGCCAACGGCCCAACTTGCCCCGGAGCGAGGTCACTAGCAGGCGCTGCCGCCGCTCCAGCGCCCGGACAATCAGCGCCGCGCAGTGTTCGGCGGTCATGATTTTGCTTTCCTGCATGGGGCTCACGCCCAACGGCTTGCCCTCTCCATCCAGCGCCCGCCGATGTACTTCGGAAAGCACGAAATCCGGGGCCACCATGGTCACGCTTACGCCGGTGTCCTGCAATTCGATGCGCAGGGAATCAAAAAAGCCGAACATGGCGTGCTTGCTGGCGGCATACCCGGAACGGGTGGGCACGCCGCTCAATCCGGCCACGCTGGCGACGCCCGCAATCCGCCCCCGGCTCTTTTTCAAATGCGGCAGTGCGTAATAGGTGCAATAGACGCTCCCAAGATAATTCAGCCGCATAAGCCGCTCGAAGATGGCCGTATCCTGTATTTCGTCCAGCCGCGCCCACATGGTGCCGCCCGCATTGTTCACCAGCATGTCCAACCGCCCGAACGCGGCGATGGTTTGCTCGATCAAGGCTTTGCACGCGGATTCATCGGTCACGTCCAGCGGAACCACCAATCCCGCCGCCCCGTACCGTTCAATTTCGGCTTTCAGTGTTTCCAAACGCTCCCGGTTCCGCGCCGCCAACACCAGTTTGGGCCGTTGCGCCGCCAGCGCCAGGCACAACGCCCGGCCAATCCCTTCGGACGCCCCCGTAACAATAATGACCTGATCCGTGAATACACCCATGGATTAGATTTCCTTTCCACGGTCACTATAGCACAACGCGCGTTGCTTGATGCTGTCGGCATGAAATTTGATCAGGCCGGTGCCGGATAAATCATTTGCCTCTATCAGGGAAACAACATGGCTGAAGGCGGCCGCTTCGGGGAGCAGCGCGGGGGCCTTGTTCGGCGCATTTTCAAGCAATTCCCGGTTCAGCCAATGGTCCTCCTGCGTGGGGAACAACGCCAGATAAATCATATCCATCTCGACGAGCTCGCTGAAGAAATGGGTGCCAAGGGAAACGTCGGGAACAAGGTCTTCGCGCATGGCGACAATTTCACACACCACGCTGACCGTGTTAATCTCCGCAAAGGAAACCGGCACGCCAAGGGAAGGGGTGGTGGTGCCCCAGCGTCCAGGACCCAGCAAGAGGAGGCACCCCGGCGCCGAAGGGGGTTCGAGATGGGTCAGTTTTCCGATGAGCCGCGCGATGGCATACCGGTCCCGGATGGGCAATTGCCCATAGACCGATGGGTTGACATAGAGAATGCGGTTGACGAAATCAAGGCGGCTCCGCCCAATCACCGGCCCGGTGGTGGACAGCAGGATGTTTTCCCGGAGAAGGCCCTCCGGAATTTCCTCCACAAGGGTTTCGCTTTTCACTTGCAGCGGACGGCACTGCACCAAGTTGACCTTGTACGAATCCGCATCCGCGAAATTGGCGGTGAATTCGACATCGACGGGATAGTCATACGCTTCCTCGATGCTCTGGAGCATGGCGCGCATATCCTCGACAAACGCGGTTTGGGACAGAAGCTTGTCAAAGGTGAGTTGCGGCGGGGGCGGCGTGCGCAGGCCGCGTTCCCGCGCCCTCCGCGCCAATTCCGGATCGCGCGTGGCAAAAAGGTCCATGGGAAGACGGGGGCTCCGCGCAAAGACGTCCTGGCAGTCCGCCGTGACCAGTTGGTTGTTTTCCAGGTCCAGCACGTCCACTTTCTGCTGCGCCAGCCGGCCGCCGCCCTCCGATTTGTTTTCCGGGCGGCGTTCCGGGGCGTTGAGCGCCACGATGCGCGTGTAGTCGTCGTCGGACCGGTCCACCGCGCGCGTGCCCAGCCCGAACACCACCCGCAGCATGCCGGCCTTGGGATCAATGTACTCGCTCCAAACGTAGGGGTTGAACGAAAATCCCACCCCGGCGATCTGCGGATAAAACAGGTCGTTGTGCATGGACCCCGACACCCGCTGCACCAGCAGCGCCATGAGTTCCTCGCGGTCGAGGAGGTTGTGGCGGGCGCGGTAGGCCAGCGCCTCTTCGCTCATGGTGCTGGCATAGATGGCGCGGACCGCCGCCAGGAAGTCTTCCATGTTCTGCACGCGCGAACCCTGATTGGGGCAAAATACGCTGGCGTATTTCCCCGCGAACGAGTTTCCGAAATTGTCTTCAAGCAGGCTGCTGGACCGGACGATGATGGGGGAGCGCCCGAAATAATCCAGCATGTCCTCGAACTGTTCTTCGATCTCGCGCGGGAAGGAACCGGTGAGAATGCGCTGGCGGGCCTGTTCCGCGCCGCGCAGGAACGTATCGGGATTCTTCTGGTTTTTCCAGGTCCACCAGCAGCCGTTCAGCACGAGATAGGTGTAGAAAACGTCCGAGGCGATGAAAAACGAGTCGTGCATTTCGAGCAGGCTGTCCCAGCGCGGATCACTTTTGTGAAGGATGGCGCGCGCAAGCAGCATGCCCACGGCCTTGCCGCCGATCAGGCCGGTGCCGATGGTGCGCTTTCCGATTTCGAGCACGCCGTTGATATCAAAATAGTGCTCCGCGAGCGCAAGCACCCGGTCATCGCGGGATACGACCATGCGCAAAAGGCGGCGGAACATGTCCTCGGGATGGGCTTCGATGTTGCAGGCGGTGGCGGAATTGCCCATGGTTTCTTCCGCTTGCAGAAAGGCACGGTTCCAGACGTCGAGGCGGTAGATGGCGGACTCGAGCGCGGAATGCGGCGTGGAGGTCAGTACTTGCGCGATAACGTGGCTCTCCCGGACGGGCCGGAATTCGCCTTCTTCCCAACTGTGCAGCATGTGCATGGTGGGCGAATACCGCTGCACCACTTTCAGGGGGCGGAGATAGATGCGCCCCTCGTAGCCGTACACGTCCAGCAGCAATTGGGTGGTGTTGCGGATGGGCGTGGTGGCGTGCGACGAATGGTAATTGCGCAGCAGGCCGAAATAGGTGACCGTCTCCAGGTCGTACAGATACGGACAGGTGAGTTTGAAGAAATTGCCCAGCATTTGATCGCTGAACCAGTCGGCGGCCAGGTCGGACAAGCAATCGAACACATAGAACGCGCCCCGTCCCGCGCGCTCGATGGTGCCGTGAATGCGGTCCAGAAACGGCTCAAAGCCTTCCTGCGGATCCAATTCAATGCGTTCGGCCTCCATGGCCTCCGGCAAGAGTTCCCCGTGGCGGGCAAAGCGGAAATAGATCAGTTTCCGTCCCCGCGCCACCGCATTGAGGCAAAAGGGCGTGACAAAGGCCTGATAGTCTTCGATGCGTTCGACCTGCCAGACGATGTTGTCGCCGGATTGCAGGCCGCGCAGCAATTGGTCCAGTTCAGGCAAACCGGAACTGAGGTCGGGATTCAACGGCATGAGCAGGCTCCATTGTTGCCAGAATATTATACGGGGCGTGGAAGGACAATTTCCGCATGGGAAAGCAAGACGGACCCGGCATTGCGGCCAGGCCCGTCAAAACCAACTTATCACTACTGGGATCAAACCAATCCCTGATCCAGCATGGCATCCGCCACTTTCACGAAACCGGCCGTGTTCGCGCCCACCACGTAGTTGCCGGGCCGGCCGTATTCCTCGGCGGCTTCCCACGCCTGCGTATGAATCGCCTTCATGATGTCGCGCAGGCGTTGATCCACCTCTTCGCGCGTCCACATGGTGTGTTGCGCGTTCTGGGCCATTTCCAGCCCGGAGACGGCCACGCCGCCCGCATTGGCCGCCTTGCCCGGCCCGTACAGCACGCTATTTTCCAGGAAGATATCCACCGCGCCCGGTTCGCTCGGCATGTTCGCGCCTTCACTGACCACGAAACAGCCGTTCTCGACCAGTTTCGCGGCGTCTTCCGGCCCAATTTCATTCTGCGTGGCGCTCGGAAACGCACAGTCGCACTTGATGTCCCAGGGACGTTTGCCCGCGCGGAATTCCACGCCCTTGAATTTGTCCGCGTATTCCTTGATGCGGCCGCGGCGGACGTTTTTCAACTCCATCACAAACGCCAGTTTTTCCGCGTCAATGCCCGCGGGGTCATACACCGTGCCGGAGGAATCGGACAAGCTGACCGCTTTCGCGCCCAGTTGATTCAGCTTCTCGACGGTGTATTGCGCCACGTTGCCGGAACCGGACACCGTGCACACTTTGCCGCTGATGCTGTCTTTGCGCGTGGCCAGCATGTTCTCGGCGAAGTACACCGCGCCATAGCCCGTGGCTTCCGGGCGAATCAGCGAGCCGCCCCAGTTCAAGCCCTTGCCCGTCAGCACGCCGGTAAATTCGTTTCTCAGTTTCTTGTATTGGCCGAAAAGGAAGCCCACTTCGCGTCCGCCCACGCCAATGTCGCCCGCCGGAACGTCCGTGTCCGGCCCGATGTGGCGGAACAACTCGTTCATGAAGGCTTGGCAGAACCGCATCACCTCGGAATCCGTTTTGCCCTTGGGATCAAAATCCGAACCGCCCTTGCCGCCGCCCATCGGCAGCGTCGTCAGCGAGTTCTTGAACACCTGTTCAAAGGCCAGGAACTTCAAAATGCCGATGTACACCGTCGGATGGAAGCGCAGCCCGCCCTTGTACGGCCCAATGGCGCTGTTGAACTGAATGCGGAACCCGCGGTTCACATGAATGGCGCCCTTGTCATCCTGCCAGGGAACCCGGAACATAATCACGCGCTCGGGTTCCACCAAGCGCTCGAGAATGCGGTTGGCCTGATATTCCGGATGGCGGTCCAGCACCGGAATCAGGGATTCCAGCACTTCGCGAACGGCCTGATGAAACTCCGGCTCGTTGGGATTCCGCCGGGATACGATTTCCAATACGTCTGTTACATACGACACGATGAATTTCCTCCAGTTGGGCGTGTTGGCGCCAGAATAAGGGTAACTTTGTGCTAACCCCGCCGGATAGCACATAAGCGGCATATACCAGCCGGTTCCGTGCAGTGTACCCTTTTTCCACCGCCTATGTCAACTCTCGTTTCATTTCATTTACCCTTTCAAAGCCCTTGTTTTTCACACCGATCCCACGCCGAAGCACCCGCCGTGCCCGGACAGCCAAGCTTCGGAACCGGCAAAATTGCCGGTTGTTGAATTTTAGGGTTCCCGCGTGATAGGCTTTCGCCATGACGTAAAACTTCCCGCGCGGCGCACCGGCTTCGCGTGCCGCGGGAAGAAACGGAGGATGCGATTTTGGATATCAAGACCCGGCGCAAAATGATGGCCATATTGCGGGTTCTGCAAGCCGCGCCCAAGCCCCTGGGCAGTCAGCGCATCGCGGAAGCCCTCCTGGCGTCCGGCATTGATCTCGGCGAGCGCACCATCCGCAATTACCTCGCGCAGGCCGACGCCCTCGACTGGACCGAGAACCTTGGGCGCCGCGGGCGCCGCCTCACCCCCCATGGGCTTCAGGAACTGGACAGCGCCCTCGTGGTGGACAAGGTGGGCTTTGTCGCGGCCCGGGTGGACATGCTGGCCTATCAAATGGATTTCGACCTCCAGGCCCGCCGCGGCAAGGTGATCATCAATGTCTCCACCTTCAACCCCCGCGAATGGCGGTTTGCCATGCGCGCCCTCGTGGAAGCCTACGACGCCGGACTCAGCATGGGCCGTCTCGTGGCCTTTGGCGGACCAGACGATCAATTGGGCTCCTTCCGCGTGCCCAAGGGATGCGTGGCCGTGGGCACCGTGTGCAGCGTCAGCATCAACGGCATTTTCCTGCGCGCCAAAATCGCCACCACCTCCCGGTTCGGCGGCCTGGTGCAACTCGAAAACAACCAGCCCCGCCGGTTCACCCAAATCATCACTTATGACGGCTCTTCGCTCGATCCGCTGGAAATCTTCATTCGGGGCCACATGACCAGCGTCGTGAACACCGCCCGGAACGGCTATGGCGTCATCGGCGCCAGCTTCCGCGAAGTGCCTTCCGTGGCGCTCGACGACGTGCGCCGGCTGGCCCGCCAGAGCGAGCAGGCGGGCCTTGGCGGCCTGCTCGCCATCGGCACCCCCAATCAACCCTTGCTGGACATCCCCGTCGCCCAGGGCCGCACCGGCCTCATTGTTTGCGGCGGGCTCAACCCCGTCGCCGCCGTCGTCGAATCCGGCATTGCGGTCACCAGCACCGCCATGTGCACGCTCTGCGACTTTTCCGAACTGGTGGATTACACCGACCTGCGCACCCTGGCGGGCAAACGCGGAATTTGATCCCTACGCCAATGGCGCGGCCCGGACATGCGCCAAGAACTTGTTTCGGATTTTCTCGGGGACGAACAGGCGCAAATCCTTGATAATCCCCCCCGCCATGTCCGCGTGGCCCCCGCCAAATCCCAGTCCCTTCAGCACTTCTTGAATGACCGCCGAGGCGTTTAGCTGGGGAAGTTCATTGCGCACGGACAAGTTGATCACCCCGCCGTTTTTCGCGCACAACGCCACAAAACTGATTTCGCGCAAGGAAAGGAAAAAGTCGCCCAACACCCCCAGCAGATTCTGGTTGCAGCCGTCCGGGAAATAACAAAACGCCATCCTTTCCTCGGCGTCAATCACCACATGCTCAAGGGCGTGCCGGAAAAAATCCAAGTCCTGGGTCTGTATGTAATTGCGCAAAATCCGGTTTTGCAGAGGCACGTCCGCATGCGGGAAAAGCTCCACATAGGCCCGGATGTCCGCCTCATGCACCTTCCGCGTGAGCAGCGAGGTGTCCATGCAGATGCCAATCATCAAGGCGGTTGCCACATTGCGCGGCAGCGCGCGGCCCGCCTCGGCATAATAGGAATACACAATGGACGAACACGACCCGTAGCCGGAGCGCAGGTCGCACAGCGGCACATCGTCCGGACACTCCACCTCATGATGATCAATCACCGCGATCTCCTCCCCCGGCAGTTCAAGCACGTTCTTGTTGCCCTTGCACCCGTCCACGATGATGATTTTGTCTTCGGGGTTTATGTGAATATCGTCATTGTCAATCAGGGAAATGCCCAATTCATGGATCATCTCACGCAGGGAATCCCGTTGAATGTCCCCCTCGTACACGATATGCGCCGCGATTCCATACGCGCCCAGCAACTGCTGCAGGCCATACGCCGCCGCCACCGCGTCATGATCCGGGAAATTATGCGTTTGAATGAAAACGGGCCTGCCCAAGCCGTTCAGTTTGATCGTCAACTCGGGAAAAATACTCATTATGAATGCACCTTCCGCAGTGCCTCACGCAGCATTGCCAGAATGACTCCTATCTCCTCTTATCGCATGAGGATTCTTGTTTCTTGCCACCATAATACCAAATCCGCCCGGTGAAAAACCGTAGGGGGGGTGAAGCGAAGCAAAACCCGCCGACAGATGGCAATCCCAATTATGTCTTGGTGGGTTCCGCTTCGCTTCACCCCCCCTATGGCAAGTCGCCCCTCCAAAAGAGTCCTTCCGCTGGCAATCGCACGGTACAGACTGCTAGTCTTCCCAGGAGTGTATTGGCGAAAAAACGTACGGCGAAAAGGAACAAACGTTATGGCACGTATAGCGATGGCTGGAATGATAAGTATGCTGCTGGCCGGAACGGCGATGGCGGAGGATATTACGATCACCAAGGTGTTCGGCACGGAGCTTCCCGGACAGTATAAACACCCCGCAGCAATTACCGAACTGGCCAATGGCGACCTCTATCTCGCGTATTACGGCGGCTCGGGCGAATACGCTCCCGACACGGCGGTGTATGGCGCGCGGCTCAAAAAAGGCTCTCAAACATGGTCGAAGCCCGTGGCCATCGCCGACACGCCGTTCCATTCCGACGGCAATCCCGTGGTCTGGCAGGCGCCCGATGGCATGGTCTGGCTGTTTCACGTGGTGCGCTACGGCGAAACGTGGTCCGATTCCATCATCCACGCCAAGATTTCCAAGGATGGCGCGAAGACCTGGTCCGATCCCTTTGTGCTGGCGCTGGAAAAAGGCATGATGGTCCGTTCGCAGCCGATTGTGCTGAAGAACGGGGACTACCTCCTTCCAATTTATCACGAGACCGGAAACGACCGGGAAGTCGTGGGCGGCGACACCTCCTCGCTGTTCCTGCGCTGCGATCCCAAGACCAATACCTGGACCGAAACGAACCGCATCACCGCACGGCTGGGATGTTTGCAGCCCGCTGTGGCGCAAATTGACGAGAACTACATGATCGCCTACATGCGCCGGGGTGGCGGCTATGAACCCCGCACCGACGGCTATCTCGTGCGCGCGGAATCCCACGACGGCGGGAAAACATGGTCCGAAGGGAAGGACACCGCGTTCCCCAATCCCAACGCCGCCGCCGATTTCCTCCGCCTGAAAAACGGCCACCTGTTGCTGGTATACAACGACAGCATGAACGACCGTTCGCCGCTGACCGTGGCCATCTCCACCGACAACGACAAGACTTATCCCTACAAGCGGAACATCATGGAAGGCAAGGACGATTTCGCCTACCCCTACGCCATCCAAACCCGCGACGACAAAATCCACATCGTCTTCACCTCGCACGAACGCACCCAGATCAACCACGCCGTCTTCGATGAAAGCGCGGTGATGAAATAAAGCGTTTTAGCGGTTTTTATTGAGTTCACGCCAGGCGGTGATGGAACGTTTGAGGTTTTGGTGAACGTCGCCCTTTATTCCGTAGCCTTGGAGGCCGATGGGGCCGGTATATTCGATGCGGCGCAGGCCTTGCAGAAATCCACGGATATCAAAGGAACCTTTATCGAGGGGTTGGATGAGCCGGTCCCAGCCGCCTTCGGGGTCCGCGCCGTTGATGGTCACGACAAACAGGTACGGCCTGGCCAGATCGAGCAGGCCGTTCATATTCTGCCCCTTGCCCGCATTCAGCCAATGGCACAAATTAAAGGTCACGCCCACGTTTTTCCGGTCCACCAGCTTTGCCACCCGCACCGCATCTTCCACCTTTTCCAGCCAGCACCCGGTATGCGGATACAGCGCGATCCGGAGATTGGTCTGTTGAATTTTGTCCGAGACATCGCGCAGCAGGTCCACCGCGATGGCATCCCCCTCCGGCGCGGACGGTTTGAAGGCTTTGCTGTTAATGGTGATCC
>CAYXPO010000076.1:0-12366 GCA_964466925.1 uncultured Nitrospirales bacterium | reverse complement strand
CGAAATCACGGAAGGGGGCAGCAGGTAAATCTGCCGTCCGATTTGGTGCGCCTTCTGCGCGGTGCCGTCGAGCCATTCATCGTGGTAGGTCCCGCCGCCCGGGCGCCACCGCACCTCGGACTGATTCGGCCCGGACAAGGCCGCGGCCCATCCGTCAAAATCAAAACCCTCATAAAAACGCTCGCCCGTCATAAAGCCCAGCGGCAACCCCGGCGTGATCGCGTGCACCGTTTGCTCAATCCATCCCAACAGCCGGATCAGGGTGTTCCGGTTATGATTCAGCCACGCATGGCGCACTTCGAGCGTCGCCTTGAGGTCCGCCTGATTGAAGGCCGCATGCAACGCCGCGCGGTCATACTTCTTGCCGGTCTCCCGCTCAAAAATGGCGAGACAGGCATCGCAAAAACACCCCTGATTGACCGGCGCGTGTCCCGCCAGCCGCACGTCGTCATCCACCCAAATATACTCCGGCCCCGCCGCCGTGATGGCTCGGTATACTTCCGCGACATACCCGCGCATGCCTTCGTCATTGGGGCAAAACGTCCCTTGGCACACGTTCCCGCTAATGTCCGTAAAGCGTGTGTACGGCTCGGAAAGGGAGTTGGCAAGATTCTCATTGTGATGCCCGAGCGTGGCCAGCAGGTTAATCCCCGCTCTGTAGCCCAGCGCCCGCGCATCGGCCATGCGCTGCTTGAGAAGTTCCGCGCGCTGTTGAATCACGTTCAGCGGCAGCGGCGGGTGGGTTTCCGACGTGAAAAACGTGATCTCGTCCGTCACCCCCTTGTACTTCTCGAACAGGTCCAGCAGGCCCCGGTAGCGTTCATCGCTCAGCCATTGCGGAACCCCGATGCGGAACGAAATGAACGCCTTGTCCAGGTTGCTGTGCGCCCTTTCCACCGCCGCCTGCGCCGCCGTGGGCGGAACAGGCCATAATTCCGCGCCCAGGGCCGCCGCTGAAGACACCTGCAAAAACATCCGCCGGCTTACCTCACGCATATTCGGCTCTCCCATAAGGGCACCGCCCTTGGTTGTCACTGCATCAAACCCGGAGAATGGGCTGTAATTCCAGGGAATATCCGATGGATTTACCGCTTTGGCGCCAATCGGAGCGGAGGTTGAACTGGACAGGGACGGGTATGTCGTCCAGCCTCTTCTCTTGGCCCCTGCGCCGGCGCTCGAGTCGGTTCCCACACGTTGCCCTATCTTCCGCCCAGGCCAACACCAGTTTACTCAAAACCGGTATGGTTTTCGAAAACTCTTTTATAGGGGTCAACGTATGCGTCAACAGGCCGGAAACGTCGCGCATAGGGGGCATCACTTCCCGCCCGTTTCACCTGCGGCTTCTCAAATTCGACTCCTTCGGAGTCCGATGCCCCGCCGGCCCATCGAAGCCCCTCCCTTTGCCTCTTGCCGCTTTGCTGCGGCAGCAAAATTATGGTATTGCACCCCTGTGTCCGGCGGGATGAATGTGTCACGCCTGGATCAGGGCCGCCCCGGCTTGCGCCAAGCGGACGGGCCGGGTACCATGAAAGCGTATCCAAAAAAAGCAAAGGAGAATCCGGCCATGCAAAAAACCATCGGAACATCAATCATCGAGGTGGCCCAAGGCGACATCACGCGGGAAACGGTGGACGCCATTGTGAATGCGGCGAATGAAACGTTGTTGGGCGGCGGCGGGGTGGACGGCGCGATTCACCGGGCGGGCGGGCCGGCCATACTCGAGGAATGCCGGAAACTGGGCGGATGTAAAACGGGTGACGCGAAAATCACCACGGCCGGGAAAATGGCGGCGAAGCATGTCATTCATACGGTGGGCCCGGTCTACCGCGATGGGAGGCACGGAGAACCCGAAAAACTGGCGAGCTGTTACCGGCGGAGTCTGGAAGTGGCGCTGGCGAACGGCGTGAAGACGATATCGTTCCCCGCCATCAGTTGCGGGGTGTATGGGTATCCGATCCCCGAGGCGGCGGCGATTGCGGTGGGCACGGTGAAAGAATTTCTCGAAACCCATGCGGGGATTGATCAGGTCCGTTTTGTGTTGTTCGGACAAGGGACCTATGGCCCGTTTGAGGCGGCATTGAAGAAGGTGTAAAGCGTCAGGATGAAAATATGGTGGGTTCCGCTTCGCTACACCCACCCTACGATTAACAAGTTAATTTTGGAAGGAATGGAAATGAAACGGAAAGCAATGGCCGGGATTGTGGCGGCATGGATGCTGTGTGCGGGGAATGTGGCGATGGGGGCGGAAAACTGGCATGAGAATGCTTTTTTCGGACTGCATTATGATCTGCATCCCGGTGCAAAGGACACGGAATTGGGCCGGGAAACCACCTATGAACACATTCGGGCGATGTTGGAAAAGGTGAAGCCGGATTTCGTGCAATACGACTGCAAAGGCCACCCCGGATACACCGGGTATCCAACAAAAGTGGGATCGCCGTCGCCCGGTATCGTGAATGACGCCCTGAAAATCTGGCGGCAGGTCACCAAAGACCTGGGCATCCCGTTGTCCATCCATTATTCCGGGGTGTGGGATACCCGCGCCATCGAGGTCCATCCCGAGTGGGCGCGCATCAAGGCGGACGGCAAACCGGACTCCAACAATACGTGCCGGACTTCGGCCTACGAAAAAGACCTCATGATCCCGCAGTTGCTCGAAGTCGTCCGCGACTATGATATAGACGGGATGTGGATTGACGGCGAGAACTGGGCCAGCCATCCCTGTTGGAGCGACTCCTGCAAGAAGGCCTTCACCGAGAAAACCGGCATCACGGAAATCCCGCTGAAGGCCAGTGATGCGCATTGGGAGGAATGGCTTGCCTTCCAGCGGGACCTGTTCACGCAGCATGTGACGAATGTGGCCAATGCCGTGCATGCCGTCAAACCCGCGTGCCTGGTGTGCAGCAATTGGATGTACAGTGTGCGTCAGCCGGAACCGGTTGCCGCGCCCGTGGATTATCTGAGCGGCGATTTCGATCCATCGTTTGGCGCGGCCCGCGCCTGTGCGGAAAGCCGGTTCCTTTCCAGCCGCGGGAAGCCCTGGGACCTGATGGCGTGGAGCTTCCTGAATACGGGCAATCAGGGGCACACCATGAAACCGGTCCCGCATCTGTGCCAGGAACTCTCCGAGGTGCTCGCACAAGGCGGCTCGGTGTTCATTTACAATGTGCCGCAGCGCTCCGGGCGTCTCACCGAATGGCATCAGGACCTGTTGGCGCAGGTGGCGGATTTTTGCCGGAAGCGCAAGGAGGTCTGTTTCAAAACCCAGACCATTCCGCAGGTGGCCATCCTTCACAGCGAAACTTCCTATTACAAGTACAACGACCCGCTCTTCAATTTTGGCCCGGCGAACAGGGCGCTGGAGGGCGCGCTGCATGCCGTGCTCGAAAATGGCTACAGCGCGGACCTGCTGAACGAGGAAATGCTCCTGGAGCGGATGGCACAGTATCCGATGGTGATTGTGCCGGAGGCGGAAAACGTGCCGGAGGCGGTAAAGGAGGCTTTACAGAAGTACGTGAAGCGGGGCGGGCGGCTGTTATTGAGCGGGGCGCATGTGGCCCGGCAATATGGCAAACTGGCGGGTGTCGAACCGAAAGCCGGCGATCTCCAAAGCGGTTGGCTGCCCGCCGATGGCGGCGCGGTCACCCTGGCCGGCGCGTTTCAACCCGTTGAATTGAAAAAGGCCAAGAGCCTTGCCCCCTTGCTGTATCAGCAGGAGCCGGAATTGAACCAGCGGGACATGCCCGCCGCCACCCTGAACGCCTTTGGCGACGGCGCGGTGGTGGCGCTGCACGGGCCGGTTTTTGCCGCGTACTACAGCGCACATTACCCCCGGATGCGCAGTTTTATCGGGGAGGCGTTGACGGCGCTGCACGCCCAAAATCTGATTCATGTCGAGGGGCCGTGGTGGGTCGAGATGTCGGCGCGCCAGCGGGACGGGAAACGGTATATTCAGTTTGTAAACCGGTCCGCCGCCGGATATCTCGCACCGGACCGGCATATGGTGGAACATGTGCCGGATGCCGGCCCCTTCACGGTGACCGTGCCCCTGTCCGAAAAGCCCAAGCGCTGTTTCATGGCTCCGGATGAGGCGGGGTTGGAATGGACGTGGAACGGAGGCGTGCTCACCGCGAAGATCAGCGGCTTGGCCATTCACAACGTCCTCGTTATCGAGTGACCGCCGGCCAAAGGATGTTTACCGCCCCAGGGCCTGGGCCTCGCGCGGCAGCACCGGCGTTTTGATCGGACCCAGTTCCAGCGACCGCACAAAACGGTCCTCGGAAGCGAAAAGGCATTCGACACGGCGGTCCGCGTCGGTGTCCTGGAAAATCGGTGTTCCGAGGGAAGCGCCCGCCGCGCGCGTATCACGCCAGCGCAAACGCCCGCCCGCGCCAAAGCCATACATAACCCCCATGTCCCCGCCGGTCACAATACACGGTTCGCCTTCCAACACATGCACCGCCAGACCATGCGCTCCCGGAGCCTTGGTCCGCCACAACCGTTTGCGCTCCGCGGAAAAACAATAGACGTATTCCGCGTCCACCGCAAGAAGTTCCAGGCCCGCCGCAGGGTCCACGTCCGCGAAAAGCAGTTCCGTAACGGGGTGTTCCGAGCCCGTTTCCATTTTCCACAGGGGAACCCCGCTCACCGCCTTCCATGCCTGGATTTTCCCCTCCGCCATCCCGAGCGCCACCAGATACGGGTCTTCTGTTCCCGGATGCATCACATAAGGCCGGCTGCCGGGCCGTGCTTGGGTTTCCACGCGCCAGCGAAGAACCCCGGTCACATCCAGGCACAGCAATTCATTTTTGGGCTTGCCAATGGCCGTGTAAATGTTGCCCCGGACTGTGGGGTAAAGCAGATCGTCATTTTGGGCCGCACAGCCCAGGGAGTGGACCTTGCCCTCCGCGCGGTATTCCCACCCGGCCTCCGTGCCCCCCGGCAAAAATACAATCCGGCGGTCCGTCAAACCCGCCACCACCGTATCCACGTTCTGATCCGTCAAGTTCGAAAACAGAAGGGCGCCGGGAACACAGGCCGCCCCCAACGAAAGCGACCCCAATACCGCGCCTTGACCATTAAATACGTGCAAATTGCCCTTGCGGTCGGCCACCGCCACCGCCGCAGTCCCCCCTTTGGCGCGTCCGGGCACCGGGGCCGTCTGAAAGCCCGCGCTAAAACGTTGCTCCCATTTCAACGACCCCAGCGCATCCACGCAATGAATGTCGCCCCGCGCACTCGCGAAAAGAATCTCCTGAATCCGGTCCCCCTCAAAATCCGTGACGGCCAAACCGTCCACCGGTCCGGCATCCGCGCGCACAGCCCACTCCAAAGCCGGCGCCGCCTCGAGCGTGAAGGTGCGTTCGATCAGGCTTCCTCCGGGCACGGCGAAGGTCATGCGGAAATCCATCGGACGGTCCAGATGAAACAGGCCTTGGAGGGTGCGCTGAAACGAGACATTCCCGCCGGCGGGCGTCTCCACGGAAAACAGGGCCTTGCCAATGCTGAATTTCCGGGGCGCCGTCACTTCCAACATCCCCTCGACCGACAGTTCGGAACGGTTGGAGAAACCAAAGCGCAACGGCGCGCGGGGCTTTTTCGGGGTAAGTTCCGTTTCCGCCTCCATCCACAGGCACGCGGGAAGCCCCCAGGTCCGAAACGGAAGCGTTTTAATCACCACCGGTTCCTGAAACGGTTCGAGCACGGCCTTGCCTTCGGCCACGGCGGCAAGGCGCTGTTCCCCGGACCGCAGCAACACCACCGGCACCGCGGCATTGCGCTCCGGAATCACCATGGATTCTTTCAGCCCGCTCCAATATACGGCGGCCACGCCATCCTGCCCGCCAAAGAGGTCCGCGTCTTTGCAGGCGCCCACACGAACGTAGTCATCCAAGGGCGTCTTCACCGAAAAACGTCCAAACTCGGCGGGCCAGGACGGTGTTTCCATAATGGCCGCCGGGCCGCCCTGAAGCAAGGGGCCATAACTTTGCGCTTCCCGCGCGTCCAGACTCCACCACCCCCCTTCGCGGCCATCCACCCAGACATAGCCGGTGGACACCGCTTTTGCCGCAGCCCATAGCACCCGGAATTCCTCCAGAGTGCGGTATTGGACGGGTTTTCCCTCGCGATACCCGAAGGGTTTCAAGCCCATGGCCACCCCGCCCTGGTTTTTCCAGCGCTGTTGGTTCTCCGGCGTCAAGTGATTCAGGATAAAATGCTGCGTGCTGGATGCGGAGGAAAAAAATTGCTTGGGGGTGGCGGCAGACGGTTCTTCGGCGGTCAACAGCCGCAGGGGAATGCCACTGGCCATGCCCACGGACTCGATCAATCCGTCCAGCAGGTCAAGACATAGCGGCCCGGCGTTTTTCAGGGAATCCGCCAAAAACAACACTTCCGCATCGGGATACGCCCCGATAAACGCGCGCAGCACCCGGCGCCCGAAGTCCCGCGCGCCTTCCCGCAATTGTTCCGGCGGGGTGATTGCGAGATTATACCCGTCCCACCGGAAATCATGGACCAGATTATCCGGACGGAGGTCAAAGGCAATCCCGCGCAAACCCGCTTTGCGGCAGAATTCCCCCGCCGTGCGAAACCGCGCTTCCGCGGCATGCATTTGGCCCCACGGAACAAACCATTTGTCTTCCGGTTCGAGCGCCACATAGAGAAAATTCCGGTTCAGGGCCGCCTCACACAAATGTTCATTCGCAAGGCGCATTTCCCGCAGCACGGGCGGTTCTTCCGCCTTCCCTTCCTGGGGAATAGGCAGTTCCCGGCCAATCCAGTCCCAAATCCCGTAAAAAATGAACCCGTCAAAGCCTTTGTCCCGCCAATATTGAAGATGATTGGCCGCATACGTGGCGTTTAACGGCGCGCAAAGCACCGTCTTGGGCATTTCGGCGGGCATGGGGGCTTCGCCCAGCGCGGTCAAGGCGCCCAGAAACCCAGAGAAGGCGCAGAGAACCCGGAAAAAGACCCGGGCATCGGCTGGTACGGCACGTCTACTCATGAAAACAGTGTAGTACGTCCTTCCGGGAAAAGTACACCTTTCGGCAAGGGCGAAACGGGTCCGTCCCTCTTCAATGCCGCGCGGTCAGTTGTTCTGGAGCGCGAAATCCACCAATTTCCTGCGGGATACAATGCCCAAGGGGCCTTTGGGCAATTCAGACAGTATATAGACATCCTTGGGGCCTGCGTACTCCGGAAGCCGCTCCTCGCAAAAAGCATGGAGTTGTTCCACCGAACAAACGGCATTATCGCGAAGCACGACAAAGGCCTTGGGTTGGGTTCCATTCCCTTTCTGGGGTACCGTAACAACGCACACTTCCGCGACATCCGGATGGCCTATCAGGACGTCTTCCATCTTCCGAACAATCATCTTTCCTCCTATGATGGTTTTCAACTTCGCGACAAAACCGTTCTTGCTTCTAAATCTTGTTTTCCCCGCTGCTTAAAGGTGTTAAGATTGCATTGTCCCGAGCGGAGGATAGGGCAATGCAGGGGTGCGACCCGGGCGACGGCTTCTTATTCCGGCCAGACGCCGCTGTAGGCCTCCGTGGCCGGACCTTCCTGGTAGACACACCCATCTTCCGCCCATTCAATCGTAAGAACGCCATACACCAGATGCACGTTGACACGCCGGTTCACCCGGTTGGTGATCATGGCCGCCAGCGCGGAACCGCACGATCCGCTGCCGCTGGCCATGGTGATGCCGCTGCCGCGCTCCCAAATCCGCATCACCATGTTGTCCGCGTCCACCACGTTCACAAATTCCACATTGGTGCGCTTGGGGAAGCGGGGATGATGCTCGATTTTCGGGCCTGTTTCCGCCAGGTTTATTTTTGTGGCATCCTCCACAAAAACAACCGCGTGCGGATTGCCGATGTTGGCGCAGGTGATCCGGACGGTTTGATCGCCCAGGTCGAGTTCTTCCTCAATTACCCGCCCCGGCGGACCGATCATGGGGATATCGGCGCGGTCAAATTTCGGCATGCCCATGTTGGAACGCACGGATTGCACCACGCCGTTGTCCACGCACAGCACCACCCGGTTGGGCCCCGCGAGCGTATCAATCACAAACTCCGTTTTCGTCGTCATGCCGCGTTCATAGACATATTTGGCGAAACAGCGGATGCCGTTTCCACAGGTTTCCGCTTCACTGCCGTCCGCGTTGAAAATGCGCATCGTGAAATCGCCCGTTTGGCCGGGCAGTATCAGGATGATGCCGTCCGCGCCCGCGCCCAGATGCCGGTGGCTCATGCGGCGCGACAGGTCCGCCGGGTCCGCAATGGGGTGTTGGGCCCCGTCAATGAACAGGTAGTCGTTGCCCAGCCCGTGCAGCTTGGTGAAGGGAATCGCCATCAGGAGGCCTTTCTCTGTTTTTCTTGGAGCGCCGCTTCGACGAAGAGGCTGACCATTTGGGCATAACTGATGCCCACGGCGGCGCAGGCCTGCGGGAACAACGAGGTCCGGGTCAATCCCGGCACCGTGTTTACTTCCAGCCACACCGGCCCTTCGCCGTCAATGATGAAATCGCTGCGGCTCCAGCCCTTACATCCCACGATGGCATGCACATGCACCGCCATTTCCTGGATTTTCGCGGCCACCGCCGCATCCACCTCCGCCGGGGTGATCTCCTCGCTCGCGCCGGGGGTGTACTTCGCTTCGTAATCAAAAAACGCCGCGGTTTTCGGACGAATCTCGGTGAGCGGAAGCGCCCGCGGACGGCGGCCCGGCTCCACGTCCAGCACACCGCACGTCACTTCCTTCCCTTGAATAAACTGCTCGATCATCACGGCATCGTCCATGGCCAGGGCCGCGTCCACCGCCTTTCGCAGGGTTTCCGCGTCCCGGGGAATATACACCCCCACGCTCGAACCCTGGCAGGCAGGTTTTACCACGCACGGAAACCCGATTTCCTGCGCGGCCTTTTCAAGCACGGCCCCGGCGCTTTCCCGCCACGTGATCGGCCCGAAGGCCAGATGCGCGCCGATGCGGATGTCTTCCGCCTGCACCACCGCCTTGCAGCGGACCTTGTCCATCGCGAGCGCGCTGGCGGCGCATCCGGACCCGGTATAGGGCAGTCCCAGCAAATCCAACAAGCCCTGAATGCGGCCATCCTCGCCGAAGGCGCCGTGCAACGCAATAAATACACAGTCCGTCCGCATGTCACGCAGGTGAGGAATGGCGTCAAATAATTCCAGCGAAGCGCCATCGGGGAATTGCCATAGGCCTTCCCGGGTGATGGTCACGGGCAATGGCGTATAACGGTCTCCTTGCAGTGCCTGAACCACGCCCTGCCCGGAATTCAGCGAAACATCATGTTCGGAACTCATGCCGCCCATCAGGACGGCCACGGAAATGTTACGGCTCACAATACAGTCCTTCGCGTTGAAAGAAACACGGTTAGCGTACCTGCCATTATAAAGCATGGGCGCATGTTAGTGAAAAGATCACTCGTTTTTGCCGCGCCGGCTGAAACCGGCCAGCACCGCCACCGCCAGCACCGCCACAAACGTTTGATCCGCGCCGGGCAGCGAAGGTTCCGCCTTCCCGCAATTGCAGTCGGGCTGCCCGCCTTCGCCTTCCCCTTCCCCTTCCGCGGGGCCTTCGCCTTCCTCTGTTTCGGGTTCCAGCGGGAAAATCACCGAATTCTGGGCGCTGGAAGCCACCAGCACCGCAAGCGTGACGGGGGCATACTGGGGCGCGCTCACCGTAACGGTATAATTCCCGCTCGGAATCGCCGGATAGGCATACACGCCCCCCACGTTTTCCGTGACCGCCCCATAGGCGCCGGGGGCAATCACCACGGACGCCGTGCCTATGCGTTCCTGGGTGCGCGCATTCCATACCGTGCAATACAGCGAGGCCGCCAAAATCCCGCTGCCCGTGGCGAGGAACGGTTCAAAATCCGCCGGGCCGCTGATGCGCGCGGCAATCGCCGCCGGATCATTGGTGCCCCAGTCGTTCAATTCCATCTTGACTTCCACACCCCGTTCATTCAAGACGGCGGGACCGGCAATGGAAGGGGCAAACGTATTGCAGCCGATGGCGGGGTCCGTGCTGTCGCCGAGCGCCCCCGCCGCGGCTTCCGTGGTTTCCCGCAGAATGATGGCCGATTGCGCCAGATCGGAAAACACATTCCGGCGCACCAGCGGGATGTCGTGCGCGATATCAATTCCTGATGCCAAGCGGGTGAACTCGCATCCATCAATCACCGACCGGCCGGCGCGGGCGCCGTCCGCCAGAATACCGGTTTCCGTGCGGTTTCCCGCGCCCGTGAACCGCACCTTGAGCACCTGCATCGTCACGTCATTCATATCCAGCAAAACGTGCGAAGAACCGTCCCCGGCCACCTCCAGGTTTTCCAGGCCGCTGTTATTGGCGCCCGTCACCGCGCCAAGAATGCGCACCACGTTGTTTGGCGCGCCGCCCACCGTGGTGTTTTGCTTGAGCACCACGGTTTCAGGATAGTCGCCCGTGAGCGCGACAATTTGCGCGGGGGGGGCCGTGGGCGAGGTGTTCAGATGGTCCAACGCATACCCGAGGGTCGCCCATGGATGCAACAGGCCGCCGTCGCCCCCGGCGTCATCCCCAAACGGGGGAGGGGCAACATAGGCGATGGTGCGGGGATCATTCCGGTTCACCGGCGAAGACCCCCGCAAGTATTCATCAAGATTACTGACGCCGTCCGCGTCCAGATCGCCGTTGGCGTCATCGGCGTTCGGATTCAGGCCGTTGTTCAGTTCAAACAGATCGGGCAGGCCGTCGCCGTCGGTGTCCGCGAGCGTGTCATCGGTGCATACGCAGTTCTCCACACACGCCGTCAGGCCGTCCCCGTCCCCGTCCGGAGAGGCGGCGCCCCCGCAGGCCAGCAAGCAGCCCGCCAACGCCCCGCAGAATTCTCCTTCCCCTCCCCCTTCTTCCTCCAGGCACGGCCCGGTCCAATCCAACACATACGCCTCGGAAAACTTGAAGCCTTCCGTGCTGTCCAGCACCGTAAAACTTTTATTGTACACTTCCACCCCGTCCACCCGGAGAACAAGATTCGCACTTGCGCCACAACACACCGCCGCGTTCCACACCAGGAAATCAACGGTGTTGGCCCCGGTCAGAAGCCGTGAACACGGCACCCGCACTTCGCCGGTATAGCCAACGTGATGGCCGGTGTAGACACCGGTTTCATCCCAACCCCACTGGCATTCCAGCACCAACACGTCATTGAGATAGACATATGCGGCGTCATCCACATTGGTCAGTTCCATGGTAAGGGTATGCCCCGCTTCACCCTCGCCTTCGCCCTGCCCTTCCCCTTCGGCGCCGGCCACATATTCATAGGCGCCCATGTCAAAGCCGTCGCCCGCGCCGTCCGCCCCCACCCCAGGGATATCTACGGGCCGGGTCTGGCCCTCCAGGTCCCGCGCCGGGGCGCCCGTGGCCGTGCCGGTGTCAATACACGGGGAATTCGCAGAGAGGTGGAAATCGTCTTCCGCCACGAACCGGGGATCCGCATTGATATTGCCCACGTTAGCGAAACCATTCATTACATCCGAATAGGTGACCGTGGTGGCGCTGGTGTTGTCATAGACTTGTTGCGGCGCATTTCCCCACAAAATGCAGTTTTTCACCATGGCGGTGGAATTGTTCCACCCGCCCAGGGCGCCGCCCTGATTGGCGGACGTATTGTTGACCAGGGTGCAATTCGTAAGGGTTGCCGCGGATTTCCAATTGCCGACGGCCGCGCCGCCGAAGGTGGAATCCCGGGTGGTATTGTTCTCAAACAAACAATTGGTGATGAGGGAAGTGCCATTATTGTAATTGCAGATCGCGCCGCCGATGTTGAACGCCGAATTGCCGATGAACCGGCTGTGCCGGAAGGTGGCGGTGGCTCCATCGCACACCACCACCGCACCGCCCATGCGCCCGCACGCGTTGTTGGTGAAGGCGCACCAACTGATGTCCGGAGTGGTTCCCGCGCCGCAGATGCCCATTACGCCGGAATTGGTGGCCGCTTCATTATTATCAAACACGCAGTTCGATATAATGGGCGAAGCAGCGCCGGAAATGGACATGGCGGCGTCAAAGTCCCCCTGATTGTTGGTGAAAATGCAATTCGTCACCAATGGCGAACAACCTTCGAGCAGCATTCCGCCCGCGGCCCCGCATAAATCAACCACATTGCCGTTTCCACCGGTTACGGTGAAACCATCCAATGTCGCATTATCCGCGCCAATAACGACATGGCAGGCTTGCCCGCCTCCGCGCGCCACGGAGCCGTCCAAAATAGTGGGGTGCAAGTTCCAGGTCCGGGCGGCCAGGGTGGTCTCCGTTCCGGCAAATCCGCCGTACAGATGTACTCCCGGTCTCATG
>CAYXPO010000075.1:0-12415 GCA_964466925.1 uncultured Nitrospirales bacterium | reverse complement strand
GTTCCATCAGCGTGAGGGGTTGTTTCACATTAATTCGCATACGATTTCCAGGGGTTATATGACAAGGGGAATGTCCGGGTGTTTCGCGCGCGTGACGAATTCAAACGCGGCGGAATCCCGGGCGCGGTATACCGCCTCGCGGATTCCGCCCCGGATCACTTCCACGGTCATGTTCGACATTTTCGAGTTGTAACAATATAACAAGCTGCCGTCGGTGTCTTCATAGGTCACGCCGGCGAATTCGTCCAGTGTGGCATCCACGCGCCCGCGAAACAGGATGTCCTTGTGGCGTGCTTCAAAGCTCCAGGACTCCGCATCGTACCGCGCCTTCGCCCGAAGGGCGTCAAAGAAACCGTTTGCGCGGTATTCACGGCCGTTGTAATAAAAAAAGAAGGTGCTCAGGAGCGGGGTGCTCCCGGAAGCGCCCCGGCGGCCCCGCGCGCTCAAGGCATCCACTATGAAGCTCGAGGGCGCGCCTTGCTGGTCCACAAACGTGTTGCAATGCCCCCAGGCCCACGAATGGCCGTTGCGCGGACCCGCCAGATGCCCCTGCATCCCCGGCGCGTCATCCCATTCCCGCCGCTGTCCGTTCACCTCGCTCCAGCCATTCCACCGGAGGTCTTCAAAGACAGTCCAAGCCGTGTTTTTCACAAGACCCAGTTTTTTCATGGAATCCGGCACAAAATCGAAGGCCAGGTCGCGATGGGGCCGCAAGGTGAGGTCCCATGCGATGCGGTGGTCCGCATTCTGCACCACGCCCCGTGTATGATGGTTGGAAAATTCACATTCCGCAATCTGAAAGGCCGTCTCGCCGGTTTCCCTGAAGGCGTCCAGGGCATACGTGTTCTTGAGGCCGGTTTTCGTTGCGGAGGCGTTCTTGTCAAACGCAATCGCCCACGTTTCCGCAACCTGCTTCGTATTATCACCGGACATAAGCAGCGTAAACCGGAGCCAGAGCGAGCGACGGTGTTCAGGCTGGTTGAACTTCATGTACCAGACTTCCTGCCACGGACCGTTGGCGGGCCGCAGCGGATGATTGGTAATCGGGATGGAAGCGGGCATCAAACGGCGGCCGGTTCGGCATGTTTCAAGGCGCGAAACGCCCGCAAGGACATGTACAGCACGAACACGAAGATCGGGAAATCGGTGATGAATCCCGCGAGGTACGCGAAGTAATGCGCGCTAAACAGGAAGTAATACAGGTAGCCCATGCTCGAGCAAAACTTGGAGACAATCTGCACCCACGCCAGCATTTTGTTTTGCGGCGACGCGGCGGCCCCGAACGCCAGAAGGGTGAGCATGACCATCATGGAGGAGGCCAGCGGGAGCCAGAAATACTCCGAACTCGGCGGGATGACCTCGATGCCGCGAAACGCACGCGGAAGCAGGTTCAGAAGCCAAAAGGCCAGTCCGGGCGCGAAGAAAAACCAAACCGCGCCTATCGCGTACATCGAACCGAGAATCCGCATCATCATTACGTACCGGCGCACCGCCGGCGGATAATCCTTCTTGCTCATGGCCGAACCTTTCCGTTGAATTCCCCCTAGCATACTCCAAGCGGGCGGTATTTGCCTAAAAATCACCACCGGATGCGCGGACCGGTGGCGGGATTGATGCGGCTCATGGGGGTGGCGCGCCGGGTCCCCCTGAACGACGAGACCACGTTGTGCATTCCGCCCGGCGCCGGCTCAATGAATTCCATGCGGCTGAACAAATCCTTCGAGGCGTCCCCCAGCGAACGGTACAGGTCCAAATGGCAATAAATGCAAAATTCCGAGTCTTCAATCGCCTTGCGTTGATTGCACCGCACGCACACGGCGTCATTAAACTGGCTGCGGGCGGCCATGTCCTGCACCGCGTCTTCCACCGCATCGCGCGACATGCCGGTATACCGCGCGAAATTGCTCACCACGCGGGCCTCCCGGAGTTTCGCCAGCGCGTCCTCGGCCCGGTTTTTTCCCGAACATCCACTGCAAAGGGTCCGGCCCGGTTCCATCTGCATCAACCGGCCGCATTTTTCGCACCGCCGTATGTCAAGCTCTTCCAGTCTGGCCATGTAGCGCCTCTGCAATGGCATCCACCTGCGCATGCAATGCTTCGATGGAGCCGATGTTGTCAATTACCCAGTCCGCCAGCGCCCGTTTGGATTCCGGCGGCGTCTGCGCGGCGATGCGCCGTTGCGCCTCCGCCGCGTCAATGCCGCGCAGCTTCACCAACCGCCGCACACGCTCCTCCGCCGGGCACAGCACCAGGATCAATCCGTCCAACGCCGGATCACGCCGTCCGCCTTCACCCAACAGGGCCGCATCAATGATAACCGCCTGGCGGCCCGCCTCCGCCAGCGCCGCGCACCGCCGTCCAATCTCCGCAAAGATCGCAGGATGCACCGCCGCGTTCAATTTCATGCGCGCTTCCGCATCACGGAACACCACCGCGCCCAATTTCTCGCGATCAATTCTACCACAAGAAAGGATATCCTGCCCGAAGGCCGCGAGCACCGCCTGTTCCGCCGCGCCCCCCGGCGCAATCACTTCATGCCCAATCGCATCCGCATCCATGACGGGGATGCCCCGCGCCGCAAACCGTTTTGCCGCTTCGGATTTTCCGCTTCCGGTGCCGCCGGTTAATCCATAGAGTTTCATTGGTGCATTACCCTTCAAGGCATCATAAGCAACTTCAAAATAGGAAGTAAAGAAGATTAAAGGACGTAAGGGACATAGAGGACTTAAGCGACACCCTGAACATCACGGACATCAGCGCGGCGGGGCTTCGGCTAAGCTTTTGTGGATTGCGGAACACGAGCATGTTGGTATGCAGCCGGTGAAGTATGATAGCGTGTTTATCCGGGATTGGAGAATAAACGTATGCCGAATGAAATGACCCGAAGACACTTTGTGCAGGCCGGCATGGCGGCCGCCGCATTGAGCATCGCCCCCAAAAACAGTTACAGTGCGAATGAACGCATCCGTTTGGGATTTATCGGAGTCGCCAACCGCGGCGGACAACTGATTCAGGCCACGTTGCCGCATGGCGATGCGGAGATTGTGGCGCTGTGCGACGTGGATGCGCGGCCGCTCGACAAGCGGGCCGGGAAACTTCCCGGCAAGGTGGACCTCTACCGGGATTACCGCCAAATGCTCGATAGGAAGGACATTGACGCAGTGGTGATTGCCACGCCGGATCACTGGCATGCCCTGCAAACGGTGGACGCCTGCGAGGCGGGCAAGGACGTCTATGTGGAGAAGCCGCTGTCGCTCACCATTCACGAAGGCCGCAGGATGGTGGAAGCCGCGCGGCGCACCCAGCGCGTGGTCCAGGTGGGGCTGCACCGGCGGGGCGGGCAGATGTTCGAGGAACTGGCGGGCCTGATCCAGAAGAACACCCTCGGCAAAGTGACCTTCGCGCATTGTTACCGCATCAACAACCTGTTTCCGGACGGCATTGGCAAGATGCAGCCGAGCGAGCCGCCCAAGGAACTCGATTGGGATATGTGGCTGGGCCCGCAGGCGAAACGGCCCTATCAAGACAATATTACTCCGTACAAATTCCGCTGGTGGAAGGAATACTCCTCGCAGATCGGCAATTGGGGCGTGCATTATTTCGATGTGATCCGCTGGATGCTCGGCGAGGAAGCGCCCATGTCCGTATCCGCGCACGGCGGAAAATATGTGGTGGACGATGACCGCACCATCCCGGACACCATGCATGCAACCTTTGAATTCGCCTCGGGCCGCATTTTGGTTTTCGGGCAATACGAAGGCAGCCACAACCCCATATTTGCAAAGGACAGCGAACTCGAGTTGCGCGGCACGCAAGGCACACTCTACGCCTCCGATTCCGGCTATGAAATCGTGCCGGAATGCGGCGGCCAGTTCCAGGACCCGAAACCGCGCATGGCCCCGGTGAAGGAATCGCGGAAGGACGGCAATTCCGACCTGACCACGCTGCACATGCGCAACTTCCTCGACTGCATCAAGTCGCGGCAGAGACCGCGCGCCGATATCGAAGAAGGGCATAAATCCACCATCTTCGCGCATCTCGGCAATATCGCCATGGCCGTCAAGGCGCGCATTGACTGGGACCCGAAGGCCGAACGCGTCACCAACAACGACGCCGCCAACGACCTGCTCCAGTACGAATACCGCGCGCCTTGGAAATTGCTGTGATATGGAGAACCCGATTCAAAGCACAACTTTGATATCTCAGAACTCGTCCCGGTGGGACGTTCTGAAAATAGCCCAGGATGACAACCCTGGGATCGGTGGATAAACCAAGGACAGAGTCCCGGAGGGACGATTGAAACGGGAAAGGGGTATATCATGTCGCATACGTATGCCAGCCTGTTGTTTCATTGTGTGTTTTCCACCAAGGGCCGCAAACGATGGTTGACTTCGGAAGTAAGTGAACGATTATGGCCATTCATGGGCGGCATTGCCCGGAAGAATAAATTTGTTCTGTTGGGCGCGGGAGGCGTGGAGGATCATGTCCATATTCTTGTGTCGTTGCCGACCACCCTTGAGGTGGCCAAGGCGATACAGAGTGTTAAGGCGGGGAGTTCAAATTGGTTACATAAAAATTTTGTGGATTTCGGGGCATTTGAATGGCAGGAGGGATACGGTGCGTTTTCGATCAGCATCTCTCACAAGAACGCCACCTTGTCGTATATAAGCGGCCAAAGCAAACATCATCGCAAAAAAACCTTCCAGGAGGAATTTTTAATATTCTTGCATAAACATGAAATCGCGTATGATGAAAGGTATATTTGGGATTGATGGTTTCAACCGTCCCTCCGGGACTCGCAATTGGGGAGACATACCTGAACCCAGGATTGCCATCCTGGGCTATGACCAGACGTCCCTCCGGGACTGAACTCGGCGCAAACATCGACAATATGGGCTATGAACAATCGCCCCTCCGGAACTCGCAATTGGGGGACGTGCCTGGACCCTAGGCCGACGCGAAGACATCAAGATCGTGTCTAGATATCTTCAGGCCGCAGGCCGGTGTGTTTGGCAACACGCGCCAACATCTTTGGCCCAATCTCGTCTTGATCATGAAAAGCAGAAAAAAATCCGGCCACCCTGCTCTGGCAAGCACCTTATGGGAGCCGCCCGGTTGACGCTTGATTATTCAACCGTTCCGAAGCAACGCGGTCAGCACAAGCCGTGCTTTAGCCGAAGGCCAGCCATTCATACAGGAATCGCAAACAGATCATCCAACTCAGGAATGGTCTCTCCGTGTTCAATTCGATCCGCAATCACGCGAAGCGCAAGTGCTTCCGTCCGGGCAATGACGTCCTCCCGTGTTGTTCCATAGGCCATAACGCCCGAGAGTTCCGGGATTTCAGCCAACCACCGGCCATCCTCTTCTTGTTCGATTTCAATCTTCATTTCCACGATCTCCTGCACAGAGCAGTACCCCCCACAGCTTGGAATTGTCAAATCACGCACCCGCAGGCGGCGTATTTGCTTCGCACTGCGCATGTTTCTATGGCATAATGACGGTTCTTTAGCGCATAACCCCCCGGGAGGCGGTGATATGGATATCAAGGATTCGGAGTTGAAGGCGATCTTGGAACGAATCGGCCGGCAGGCGCGCACGGCGTCGGATGTATTGCGGTCGTTGCCGCGTTCGGTAAAGGATGCGGCGTTGCTGGCGATTGCCCAACGGTTGCGCACCCAGTGCGCGGTCATCATCGCGGAAAACAAGAAGGATCTCGCCACGGGCCGGGAGAAGGGCCTTTCCGCGGCGTTGCTGGACCGCCTGGAATTGAACGCCAAGCGCGTGGAGGCGATGGCGCAGGGGCTTGAGGTGGTGGCGGCGCTGCCGGATCCGGTGGGCGATGTCGTACATCAGTATGTGCATCCCAACGGCCTGAAAATTGCCCAAATCCGCCAGCCGTTGGGTGTGGTGGGGATCATTTATGAGAGCCGTCCTAATGTAACGGCGGATGCGGCCGCACTCTGCCTGAAATCGGGCAACGCATGCATTCTGCGGGGCGGTTCGGAGGCGATTCACTCAAATTTGGCCATTGCCCGCATGTTCATGGAAGGCGCGCGTGAAGCCGGCGCGCCGGACCATGCGGTGCAAATCATCGAGACCACGGACCGCGCGGCGGTGGGCGAAATGCTCAAGCTGGATCGCTACATTGACGTGATTATCCCGCGCGGGGGCAAGAGCCTCATTGCGCGGATTTACGAGGAATCGCGCATCCCGGTGGTGGCGCATCTCGACGGCATCTGCCACACTTACCTGCACGAGGACGCGGATCCCGCAATGTCGGAAAACATCTGCATGAACGCGAAGCTGCAGCGGCCGGGCGTGTGCAATGCCATGGAAACTTTGCTCGTGCACGAGGGCGCCGCGCCCATGCTGCTGCCCGGCATTGCCAAGGCACTGGCGGACGGCGGCTGCGAGTTGCGGGGCTGTCCCCGCACGCGGCAAATCATTGACTGCAAGGAGGCCACGGAAGAAGACTGGGGGACGGAATACCTGGACAAGATTCTTTCGATCAAGATTGTATCGTCGCTGGAGGAGGCCATCGAACATATCAACTTTTACGGCTCACACCATTCGGACGCCATCGTCACGGAGAGTTATGCGGCGTCGGAGCGCTTTCTCGACGCGGTGGACAGCGCCACGGTCTACGTGAATGCTTCGACGCGCTTCACGGACGGATTCGAGTTCGGGCTCGGCGCGGAAATAGGCATCAGCACGAACAAGCTCCATTGCCGGGGTCCCATGGCCCTCGAAGGCCTGACCTCGCTTAAATACATCATCCGCGGATCGGGACAGACACGAACCTGAACGGAAGTGCCAGAGTGAGTTCAAACAGCACAGAACGCATCGGGGTCTACGGCGGCACCTTCGATCCCATCCACAATACGCATCTGGAAATTGCGCGGGCGGCCTTGCGCCACGCTAATTTGGACCGTGTGTTATTTGTCGTGGCCGCCCGGCCCCCGCACAAACGCGGGGAGATTTTCGCGGACGCGGAGGACCGGCTGGAACTTGTGCGCGCCGCCATCGCAGACGCACCCGGCATGGAAGTGTCCCGGCTGGAATTGGATCGCACCGGCTATTCCTTTACCGTGGATACGCTGGGCCTGTTGCACCATCAACATCCCGGCGCGGCGCTCTTTCTGATTCTTGGCTATGATTCGCTGGTGGAATTGCCGGGCTGGCGCGACCCAAAGGGCATTCTGGACCGCGCGCATATCCTCGCGGCGCCGCGTCCGGGCGTGGCGCCCGCAGTGCCGCCGATGCTCGATGGCCATTATGACCTGTTGCCTTTTCAGGAGCAGGACGTCAGTTCGACGGATATTCGCGCGCGCATTGCGGCCGGGGAGGATGTAAGTGCATGGCTGCCGCCGTCGGTGGAATGCTTGATTCGGCAAAAAGGCCTGTATCATGCCGCTCCCTGAAACCCCGCAGACGCGCGCCTATCTTAAACTTTTGAACGGCAGGCTGCCGGAGAAAAAAGTCCTCCATTGCATCTCCACCACGGAACATTTGCTTTCCTTTGCGCCGCTTCTCGACCTGAATCTGGACAAGGCGCTCGCGGCGGGGCTGCTGCATGACCTTTGCCGCGAATACAAAGACGAAAAATTGCTGCGCAAGGCGGAGAAGTACGGAGTGCCGGTGGGCGCCATCGAACAGGCCAAACCCAACCTGCTGCACGGCCCGCTGGCCGCGGAACTCTGCCGGAAAAAACTCGCCGTTGACGACGAGATTTATGAGGCAATCTATTGGCACACCACGGGCAAACCGGAGTTGTGCCGGTTGGGCCAAGCGCTCTATGTGGCCGATTTCTCGGAACCCGCCCGGAACTACCCCGAGGCGGAACAGGCGCGGCAAATTCTTGCCCGCGGCGGATTCGATGCCGCGTTGTGCTATGTGGCCCGCACCAAGATTGATTTCTTCCGCAACAAGAAAGTGTGTGCGCCCATGGCCGAAGAATTTCTCCGCTGGGTGGAAAAGGAACACAACTAATGCTGCGGGACGACGCCTTCCGCGACCTCGCCCATTATTACGATCCAATCATGGAACATGTCCATTACGACCGCTGGTTCATGATCACCACGGCGCTCGCTGAATTGCTTCCCGATTCGTTCCGGCATCTCGATGCCGGGTGCGGCACCGGCGTGCTGGTGAACATGCTGCGCCGGGCCGGCTGGGCCAGTTTCGGCATGGACCTCTCCCATGCCATGGTGCGCACGGCGCGGCGGCAGCGGGGCGCGCTGCCCGTGGCCGTGGGCGATCTCCGGGAGTTTCCATTCCACAGCCTGGAATACATCACCTGTCTCTTCGATTCCATCAACTTTCTTTTGGAGGAAGCGGAGGTGCGCCGGGCCATTCAATGTTTCGCCAAT
This sequence comes from uncultured Nitrospirales bacterium, assembly GCA_964466925.1. GTDB lineage: Bacteria > Hydrogenedentota > Hydrogenedentia > Hydrogenedentales > CAILVY01 > CAILVY01. The sequence goes on along the minus strand of CAYXPO010000075.1, from coordinate 4,043 downwards.
GCCTTGCGGCCCGGCGGCCTGCTCTACTTCGACATCGTCACGGAACGCATGGTGACGGAGTTCTTTGAAGACCAGGAATGGACCGAGGATAACGGACGCTTCCGGACCACCTGGTACAGTGTCTATGATCGAAAAACCTCCGTTGCGGAAACCACCATCCGCGTGAACACCGGCGCGGAAGCGTTCATTCGCGAGCGCATCTATCCCACACCCTTTTTCATCAAGGCGGTTCGTGACAGCGGCCTCACGCTCTTGGCCGCCGTGGATGCCGGTTCCTGGAAGTGTCCCACGCGCCGCACCACACGCATTGATTTCGTGGCCGTGAAGGACCCCGGGCACACGCTGACGCGCCGTTTTCCCGGTCTCCGAACCCAGATACAACAACTTCCCTGAATCAATTCCCCCGTTCCCGCCATTTTACGGCGCACAAGGTTTTTGTGTAACAAAGTCTGTCGCGCTTTGTAAGGTGGGCATATAGCCAAAGAAGCAACAAACAACGAGGATGGAATGAGCACCGCAATTACACTGACCCACTGGCTGCCCTGGGTGAATCCCTTATCCGCCTGGACCGTGGAAAAAGAACTGCTGACGGATCAGACCCGCGCGAAAATGGAAGGCAAGACCTTTGTACGGCTTTCCGCCGGGGTCACCCATTATGAATTGGATGGACCAGAAGACGGCGAGGTGGTGGTGTTCATTCATGGATTGACCGCCCCTTCGTTTGTGTGGGACTATCAATTTAAAGCCTTTGCACAGGCCGGTTTCCGCGTGTTGCGGTACGACCTCTACGGGCGCGGACTGTCGGATCGTCCCCGGGCCAAGTACAATCCCGATTTTCTCGATCAACAATTGCTGGAGTTGCTCAACGCGCTGGGCATCAGGAAACCGGTGCATTTGGTGACGCTCTCCATGGGCGCTTCCGTTGTGATGAACTTTATTGACCGGCATCCCGAACGCGTGCGGCGATTCGCATTATTTGGCCCGGCCGGGTTCCCGGTGCACGTTCCGTTCAAATACAAGCTGGTGCAGGCCCCGGTTGTAGGCGACATCCTTTTCAAAATCACCGGCAACAGCATTTTCCGAAAGTCGTTGAGCCGCCAGCCGATCCGGGACCTCCACCGCAAGCAGGAACTCAAAACCCGGTTCCTGGAACAAATGCGGTTCAAGGGCTTTAAGCGGTGTGTGTTGTCCACCCTGCGCCATAACCCCGTGCTGAACCTGCACAACGTTTATCAGCGCGTGGGGCGTCTTGGCCACAAGGGCGTTTTATTCTGGGGCACCAGCGATCACGTCACCCCGTTTGCGCATCACCGCTTCGTGCAGACCGCCATCCCGAATATCGAGTTCCATCCCTTCCCAAACGAAGGCCACACCCTGAATTACGAGCGTCCCGAACTCGTCAATCCGCTGCTAATGGATTTTCTCAACGCCTGCAGGTAGGCCGGCGAAGCGGTTTTCGTTTGTTTCGGGCTTTTCGCGGTGAATGTTTCCGGAAATTTTTCCCCACAACCTGCGCGCACCACACAGAAATGCGAATTCCTGCTTGCCGATAAACTCGGGGGACATGTCCGGCTGATTTCCATGCGTTCTTTGCTGTCTTTGCGCTTCGATTTCTCGGTTTTTCTTTCTGGATGTTCTCTCCCCGTTTACGTGCTGGACGCGGCGGGAATTTCGTGCCATAATGCTTGCTTTGGTTGGGCGAGAACCATGGTTTGAGTGAAGCGTGAAGGAGGAATCGGATATGCCGAAGATTGCACTGATTGGCGCGGGGAGCATCGTTTTCTGCAAGACCCTGTTCATGGATATTGTGGCCACGCCGGCCCTGGCGAACAGCGAGTTCCGGCTGATGAGCCGCACACGCCCCAAGCTGGAACGCATGAAACGCTTTGCGGACAAGGTGATCAAAGACAACGGCCTAAAGGCCAGCGTGATGATCACCCAGGACCGTGAGGAAGCGCTGAAGGACGCGGACTACGTCATCGCGATGCTGCAAATCGGCGGGGTGGATGCGTTCAGCCTGGACTATGAAATCCCGCTGAAGCACGGGGTGGATCAGTGCATCGGCGACACGCTGGGGCCCGGCGGCGTGTTTCGCGCGCTGCGCACCATTCCCGTCATGATGGACCTTGCGCGCGACATGCAGCGGCTGTGTCCGAAGGCCTATTTGTTAAATTACGTGAACCCGATGGCGTCGGTGTGCTGGGCGCTGGGGTTGGTGCCCGGCACGAAATTTGTCGGCCTGTGCCACGGGGTGCAGACCACCCTCGATCTGATCGCGGGGTATGTGGGCAAACCCAAGGACGAAATTGACTACTTGGCGGCGGGCATCAACCACATGGGCTGGTTCCTGCGCCTGGAGCACAAAGGCCAGGACCTTTATCCGCATTTCAAAGAGTTGTGTGAACGGCCCGAATATTACATCAACGAAAAGGTGCGCATCGAGACCATGCGGCATTTCGGTTATTTCATGACGGAGAGCACGGGGCATCTCTCCGAGTATGTGCCGTGGTTCCGCAGCAGCAAGCGCGCGCTCGAACTCTATTGCGACGAGCCGTCTTTTGGCGGAGAATCGGGCGCTTATTACAAATGGTGCCGCCTTATCGCGGACAAACTTGAAAACGAAGACCTGCTGGCGGAGGAACCCGCCAAGATCACCAAACGCAGCGTCGAGTATTGCTCCTATATTCTCGAAGCCCTGGAGACCGGCAAGCTTTTCAAGTTCCAGGGCAATGTCCGCAATGAAGGCTACATCGCCAACCTGCCCAAGGGCTGCTGCGTGGAAGTACCCGTGTTCGCGGACAAAATGGGCCTGCACCCCACGGTGGTGGGCGCCCTGCCCCCGCAGTGCGCCGCGCTGAATCTGACAAACGTCAATGCACAAGGCTTGACCGTGGAAGCCGCCATGACCGGCGACCCGGAACTCGTGGTGGCCGCCTGCGCGCTGGACCCGCTCACCTGCGCCTGCCTGACCTTGAAGGAAGTGCGGGACATGGTGGCGGAAATGCTCGAGGCGGAACGGGCCTGGCTGCCGCAATTCGCGGGCAAGACCGTGCGGGCCACTCCGGCGATTCCAACTCCGCCCGGAACCGCCCACGCACAAGTGCCGTTGGACCCCGCGCTGGCAGTGGTGCATCGCTTCGGCGAATTGGCCCATAAAGCAAATGCGTAACCCCTCTCAAGGATTTGGGAAAAGTGTCGTTTGCGGCTTTTTTTAAGGGAAAATGGATTTTTTCGCCCCATGGAAAGCATATATTTGTCAATTTTTGTCAATAATAGTACTTGACATGGCCCGTGTAATGTGGTACAAAACAGTAACACGTTTTATTGCGAATAATTGAATTGCGCGGTTCTCCGCCTGAAAAATTCGAGGCGCGGCGGTTATTATTATGCATTATTCGCCGGATTCGCGGAGAAATCCGGTATGCCGCTTCCGAAAGGCCTGTTTTCGTGGATACCAGTTATTGTCGGTGCAAAGTAGAACTTCGGCAAATTGAACTCCATCGTCAAGCCATGATCCGCAGCCGGGGGTGCGACATTGGCATTGAAGAAGCCTTGGAGGATTGGCTCCTCCATTGCGCGGATGTATGGCGCTTGGAACGGCAAACCCTGGCCCTTCAATTACAGCGCAAGGAAATCGAGCGCTATAAGTGGATTGAATCCGAAAAGCACGGACACGATTTGGGCCGTCAGGCCGCCATTGATTGGGTCACCAAGTACGCCGCCGCATGGCGTGAGTGGTTTGAGACCGAATATGATCCCTCCACCATGGAAGAGGCCGTAAATCCATAAACCGCCGGCTTTCCCCCACCCTTGGGCGTGAGGTATCATTCCGTTCGCTCCGAAATGGCGGAAAGGACGGAACCATGAATCATCCGGGCGGCTATTGTATTCTACTCGTTATTGTGCTGGGGGGATGTTTTCCGGGGGCATTCGCCGAGCCTTCTGATCCCTATACCGTGACATGGACCACGCCCAGCCAGGACAGTTCGGGTTCCATGCCGCTGGGTAATGGAGACATTGGGCTGAATGGGTGGGTGGAAAAG
>CAYXPO010000074.1:334-12480 GCA_964466925.1 uncultured Nitrospirales bacterium | reverse complement strand
CGATGCGTGACATGCGCATTGGCCGCATCTTTGAAGTTTCCTCGTAAATCATGCACCTGATCATGGCGCGTGAAGCGATGGACACCCACTTCAAGCTGGTGATGCCCATCCTGATGCCGAAGAAAGGCCAGAAGGAAGGCCGCCTGTCCCTGATGCTCAAAGCGATGAAATTCTACGCCGGCTGGTATCCCAAGACCTGGATGCCGCCCAGCATCAATTTCGACGTGAAGCACCTGAACGCGGCCAACCGCGAACATCTCAAGTTCGCGGCCAAGACCTGCAAGAAACTGGCCCGTTCGCTGTTCCACACCATGGGCAAGTATCAGGCGAAGCTCGAATTCGAGCAAATCCTGCTCGGCAACTTCGTGGACGTCGGCACCGAGCTGTTCGTGATGGCGGCCACGCTTTCCTTCACGGAACAGATGATCGCCGCCAACCCCGGCGACCAGACGCCGCAGGAACTGTGCGATCTCTATTGCGCCAACGCACGCGCGAAGATTGCGGCCAGCTTCCGGGCGGTGAAGTGCAATCACAACAAGATGTACAAGAAGATTGCCAAGAACCTCATGGACGGCAAATACAACTGGCTGGCCACCGACGTCTACATGGACCTGCCGCCGGCCTACCGTGATTTCTCCAAGAATCTCGTGCCGCCGAAGAAATAATTCCATTGTTGCCATCGAGCGCGGGAAGCGTCCCTCCGGATGCTTCCCGCGATTGATTTTACCCGCCGGCATCGAATCCGCCATAATTTGCGCGCCGAAGACAACCCGGAAAGGAAATACGTGCCTCAAGTACTTCATTGCCCGTCGTGTGGCGCCAAAGTACTCGCGCTGGAACCCCGCGCGGGGCAAACCATCGTCTGTTCCCGCTGCGGCCACCCCCTGCACGCCCCCGGGGGTTTTGGCGAGGTGATCGACGTCCATGCCGAGCCTGTAAACGAACCCTCCTCACCGCCCTATACCGAACCCGGGCCCCCGGAATGGCGGCCCAGCCCGCCCCGGCCCGAAGAACCTTCCTTTACCGGCGGCGGCTATATTTATGAACGCCGCTACCATGACAACTCCGGCTGCTGCTGCGGAATGGGCTGCGCACTGATGCTCCTCTTCCTGATGGTCTTTCTGCGCGGCTGCGCCAGTATCTTCCTCTAATGCAGCGCGTGCAGTGGATGGCCACCTGAAATGGTCGTGAAATAGTGCAAACAAGTGGGGTATCCTCATGAAGCACAAAACACAAGGGAAACTTGGCGGCAATGCAAAACCATCCACGGTTGATTCGCAGAATACTGGCCGGGCTCTGTCTAAGCGTGTTGGCGGGCTGTCACACGCTCCATGGAACCCAACAAGAAAAGATCAAGACCCCTCTTCTGAGCATATCCTGGGCGTCTTCCCGGGTCAATTCATGGCGGTACACGATTCATCCGCTGGAAGAATCCATGGATATCCAGCTTCCTGTATTGGAGATGGATGGGGAGACCACCCCGGCGGTGCTGCGCCGTTTGGAAAGCGCGGGGCCTCCGGTTCTTCTGCGCAACAGCGCCATGGAGTATGTGTTTGAAGGGGCCTTCACCACGGAGGAGACCACCCGGTTACAGGTAAAATTCCGGGTGGCCGGGGATAATCCGGTCGTGCGCTTCTGCTATTCTGTGAAGGCGGCCCCCGAACGCCACCTGACAAAGAAGACGGGAAAAGACACCCTGATGTATTTGTCGTATCCGATGGCGGGATATCCGGAATGGAAGGAAATCCGCCTTTCCGTGTTCAATGAGATGATCCATTCCTGCAACCTGTCCGAGGTTCCGCTAAACCGGTCGGGTGTTGAACATGGCGCCTCTGTCACCGGGCCGATTCTAGTGGGCAGGAATGATCGGAGTGCTTTTCTCTGCGCATATGAACATGATTCCATGTATCAGGATACTTTCCTGGAATACCGGTTTCAGCCGGACGGATACGTGGCGTTGAATGCGGTCAAGGGGAATTACTACGGGAACCAGCCCGCCGGCGGCTTTTCGAGTATTTGGTTCGAGGCTGCCGGCGTGGCGGGAACGGAAGAGGAACTGGCGGCGCAGTACCGGACCTTTGTCCTGAAATATCTATCGGAAAACACCGCGAGCCGGACGCCGTACATTTATTACAACACTTGGGGCCGTCAGGAGCGGGTGAAATGGCAGGGGGGGCAATACCTTGGCACAATGAACCTGCCGTATACGCTTCGGGAGATTGACCGGGCGCATGAAATGGGCATTGACGTGTATGTCCTCGATGCCGGGTGGTTTGATAAAACCGGCGACTGGGGGATCAATCTCAAGAATTTTCCGGATGGATTTTCCCAAATCCGGGAAAAAATCAAACGTGCGGCCATGCGCCTCGGCGTATGGATGAATCCGGCAAAGGCCGCGGTGTCCAGCCGGGCGCTGCAGGCGAACGGCGCCTGCCTGAAAACCAGGAATGGGAAATCGGGTGCGCCCGCGCCGGAATGGGAAACCGAAGACAGCGTGGACATGTGCCTGGTCAGTCCGTACTGGGAATATTATGCGGAGGTGCTTGTCCGCCTGTACAACGAACTGGGAATCCGCTATTTTTATCTGGACGGCGTCGGTCAATCCGGATGTGATGATCCCCGCCATTTTCACGGCACCCCGGACAACCATGCGGAAGAACGCGCGGAGGCCTATGGTTTTCTCCTGCCGGTGTATCTGGGGAAAATCATCGCGAAAGTGGCGGATGTTTGCCCGGATGTCATCTTTGATTTTGACGTGACGGAATCCCGCCGAATCGGCGTTGGGTTGCAGTTCCTGGCTTCGGGACGGTACTTCATCCTGAACAACGGCCCGTATTTCCACAACTTTGATCTGTGCCCCCGCGGCGAAAGCATTTTGCCCAATGGATGCCGCAATATCTTTATTCATCCGGGACCGGCCCGCGCCTGGTTCATGCGCTCCGTGCTCGATTATGACCGTTGGATTCCGTCGAACCTGCTTATGGCCCATTATCTTCCCGATGACCCGGAAAATTCTCAAATCATCAACCTGGCCTCCCTGGTCTTGGGCCAGAATGCGATTTGGGGCGATATTCTCAACACGTCCCCCGAAGGTGTTGCCCTTTTCCATGATATCCTCACGAAATACAAGCAGGTCCGGGAGGATGTGGCCCTGGCCAGCCCGGTGCGTATTGGAAAAGCCGGTGATACGCCCGAGATCCATGAAAAAATCAACCCCGGAACCCGCAAGGGCGTTGTGGTGATCTTTTCGAATGGCAACGGCACGTTTGTGTACAACACCCGGAATGCCGTGGACAGTGCCATCTGGCACAATGAAGGCGTGATGATAGAAAAGAAACAGGACGGCCATGTGGAACTCCGGGCGGAATTTGACGCGCCCTCCGCGAAAATCATCTTTTTTGGCGTGACACAGTGAATCTAAACTCCATGAACGCCTGGGCCGCCGCCGTGACCGGGACGCCAACCGAATAATCAGTGTTTCAAGGTTTCCTTGTTTTGGATATATGCAAAGAGCATATTCACCAATAACAGGCCCATTAGGGCTAACATCACAATTGCCGCGGCAGGAATATATATGCATTTGACAACATATGTCTTTTATGGCATAATTTTGCCATGAACTGGATCGTTGAGATTGGCGATGAGTTTGAGCCGGAGTTCGACAAACTGAATGAGGATGTGCGGATAGAGATTCTGGCACTGGCTCGGTTGCTTGAGAAATTCGGGCCGCAATTGAAGCGGCCCCATGCGGATACCCTGCATGGATCCCGGCATGCAAACATGAAGGAACTCCGCTTCAGTGCCGCTGATGGTGAATGGCGGGTTGCCTTTGCATTCGATATCAAGCGTAAAGCTATCCTGCTGGTGGCAGGTGATAAATCGGGCGTCAACGAAAGACGGTTCTATCGCGAATTGATTCGTAAAGCCGATGACCGCTTCGACGCTCATCTTGTCAGGCTAAAAAAGCAACCGCAGAGGAATTGACCATGCCCACGAATGTGAATGACAAAATAAGAAACCTTAATCCCGCCCAGCGCAAAAGGGTCGAGGCGCGCGCCGCCCAATTAATAGAAGAAGAAATGACCCTGCGCGAACTCAGAAAGGCGCGCAAACTTACGCAGATGCGGATGGCGAAAAATCTTGGCATTTCACAAGATGGCGTTTCACGCCTCGAAAAGCGCAGCGATCTTCTGCTTTCGACACTTCGGAAAACCATTGAAGCCATGGGGGGGAGCCTGTCTATCATCGCAAAATTCCCTGACCACGGCCCTGTCGTCTTATCCGGCATCACCGGTGACGAGAAGGATAGGTAGTCAATGCACAAAAGCGTGGCCGGCCAATCAATCCTCCGGCTCACCTATGCGGATACATTCCGCATTGAACGCGCGGCAAGTCTTTTTATTGTGCCGGACTATACTGGCCATCCGGGGAGGATCGGGGCCGGCGAACCTTCTTCTTGTTCATACCGCCCTGCTTCTCATAGTATTACGGCATCATCGTATCGCCGTTGATGTACCGCAACAAACAGCGCGAGGATCTCTTGAAAACCGTGCAGCAGGAGGAACCATGAAACGTACAGCCTTGGTGTTGATGGGATGTGTTGTCATCCTGGGGCAGGCCGCGCAGGCGGCCCCGGAGACGAGCGCAAGGACGGGGGTGACCCTCTATGTGTCGGAATTGGGCGATAATTCGGATGGTTCGTCATGGGCGAAGGCGTTTCACACCATCCAGGCGGCGTTGTCGGCCGTGCCCGACGACAAGGGCGGGCATCGCGTGGTGATCCGGCCGGGCACGTATGCCGAAGCCAATCTCGATCCGGCGTTCAAGGGCGCTCCGGGCGCTTATAACACGCTGATGGGCGATTTTGACGGCAGCCTGGGTTCCGGGGCCAAGGGCTGGGCCGTTATTGACAGCGGCGCGCCGGAAGTGATTGTGCGGACCAACCCGAATGGAGGAACCGGAAATCCGGGCTGGATGTTGCTTAATGAAGGGGACCCCAAGAAGGAATGGGGTCTCAAGAGCATTGACTGGTGGGGCACGGGACGCTGCTCGCCGTCCAAGTCATGCATTCTCTGGGACCGGTGGATAATGAAAAATCTCTATACCACCGGCGCGGAAGGCGCGGGCTGGGACCTCACCGTTGATAAAGGTTCAGAGTTCACCACCATTACCGAACACTGCGTCGCCATTGGCCGGTTTTCCGGCATTTGCGTGGGCGCGTTTGTGGGCCGGCCCAAGGAACCCGTCGTGATCCGCGACTGCTTCTCGATGTGCCTGGACTGGTGGGGCGACGCGGCGGGGATATACATTCGCGCGGAGAATCCAAAACCCAACGACTACCCCGACGTAATCATCGAGAACTGCACGCTTGTGGGCCCGGATAACGCCCTGCAAGTGGGCAATCCGGGGTTCGAGGGGTATACGCGCGTCAGCATCAAAGACAGCCGCTTATTCTCACTGAATTTCTCACAACCCTGCGGCCAGCCCTCGACCGGGGTGATTTACCACACCCTGGACGGCAAACTGCTCCATGTGGATTTGGAGAATTGCCTGTTATCGGGCTATAAAATTTTCGGAAGCGGCGGCAAGCAGTTTGGCGCGGGAGAACATCCCGTGGGCGGGCCGATCTCTTATACGCTGAAGGGAGCCGTCCGGGCTTATGTGCATTTCACCCAATCCGTGCCCGAAGGCATGGAGCGGCTGAGGTTCTGGCCGGTGGCGGATTTTGAAAGGATGCTCCCGCCCGAATTTCACACTCCAAAACCGTGAGGCCCGAAAACCGCCTCATTTATTTTCCGCGGACGCATTTGCCTCCGGCATCAGGTTGAACGCGGCGGTAATGCGTTCAGGAGAAACGCCCGGGCCGAGTATTTGGGCCTGACGCGCGCGGCTCAAATCGTTGTGAAGCAACCGGATGTCGGTGCAGGCGCCATCCAATCGAATAAACGAGCCTGCCGTGGCGGAGGAACATCCCGTGATCAGGGCATGCTGAACGGCCCCGAAGGCGATCTGCGTTGGCGCCCCGGTGTCCGCCTTGGCGTCCAGGGATTCCAGGCGGAAATCGCTCACGTCATCGGCCACGATGGCGGGCCGCATTTCGGGCGTTTCGTAACGGAGATTGATGCCGCACAGGCGCACTCCCCGGACATGACGGAGGTAAAAACCGTAGGCGGGCAACGTGCCGAACATGGTGCCCTCGGGGTATTTCTCCTCTTGTTCGGGCACGTGGGCGCCGGCCTCTTCAACCGTTCCGCCTCCGGCAAAGGACATGCGAATATTGGACAATGTCAGGTTCTCGATTGGATGACCGGGCAATCCCGCTATCGCGCACCCGATCTTGCCTGCGCCCGTGGCCACCACATTATTGATGGACACGTCACGAAACACGCCGATGGGCGGTTTGGGATCGCTTGGCTTGGGCGGCCGCGCCCGGTTCCCCAGCCGCATGAAAATGGGGGCGGCGGTGCCTTCCAGCACAATATTGGAAATAGACACGCGCTCCAGCGTTCCGCCGTCTACAATTTCCAGTGCAATGCCCCCCAAGCCTTCCGTGCGTCCCGACAGTTTTCCTTCGGCCTGCGACCGTTGAATCACGCAGTTGCTGATGGCAATATCCCGGAACCCGCCGGCGGATTCCGTGCCCGCCTTGATGGCATTGCAGTGCGACCGCAGGATGCAGTTGGAAATCACCACGTGCTCGGTGGCGCGCGCGCCGGTGCTTTTCAGCGTCAGCGCATCATCGTCCGAGTCTCCGATGCAGTCGGACACAATCACATTGCGGCATCCGTCTATATCAATCATATCGTTGTTTGCGCATGCATGATTCGTGACGTTGAGTCCGCGCAGTGTCACAAAATCGCAATTGAGGTAGTGTTGCATCCACATCGCCGAATTCCGCAGGGTAACGTTTTCCACAAGCACGTTCCGGCAACTGATCAGGCGAATAAGGTAGGGGCGGTTCACGTATGTCTTGTGCAGCGGGTAGCGCCCTTCCGCTTCAAACGGCTTTGAACTCTCCGCAACCTGTTCGGGAGTGCCCTCGTTGTCGCGGAAATGGATACCTTGTCCGTCAATGACCCCTGAACCCGTGATGCCGACATCCTCCAGACCCTCCCCCCATATCAACGCGCGCACCGTATACTGATCACTGCGCGACGGATACTTGCAATAATTCACGGGGTAGTCCGAGAGGTTTGGGCTGCCCAGCACGGTGGCCCCGTGCGCCAACCGCAACCGCACATGGCTTTTCAAATACACTGTTCCGGTAAGGAATGCGCCCGGGGGAAACAGAACTTCACCGCCCCCCTGCCGTGCCGCGGCGTCAATCGCCGCCTGAATCGCCGCGGTATTGAGCGTGACTCCGTCACCTGCCGCGCCGTACCGGGTTACATCATGAGTTCCGGCGGTTGATCCAGACAAAACCTCCTGCCCCCCGGCACATGCCGCCCCCGCAAACACACAAGCCGCCACACACCACCACCTCCCGCCGATCCAGCGCATTCTCTTTGCGAACATGACGTTTCCCTCCGCAACGTATTGTTTATTCCAGGCATCACCGGGATGAAATGCCGCGCCTATTGCAGCAGGAACATGCGTGTTTCACCCGGCGCCAAGTCCAATTCCAACTGATTCGCGTCCTGAACCACGACGGTGGTGTCGAGTGCGTTGACAACGGTACGCGGTTGAGGAAAGAAGATGTGCTTCTTGCCCGCGCTGGTGGCCGTCAGGCTGAAGAACTTGCCGTCGGTCAATACCACATCATCACTGTCGCTATATACATGGACCCCGGAGGCCTTCAGGATGTTGCGCAGCAGTTTTGCGGGGCAATGCAATGCGCCGATGTACACGCGCAGGCCGTCCGGTGTTCGTTTGGCCGCCACCGCCGCGCCCCCGGACGGGTAGCGGGCGATAATCTCCGCATTGGGTTCGTCCACCACCCACAAGAGATCCAGAATGGTTTCATTCTTAAACGGCCCTTCCAACCCCGCCGCAAGCCCCTGGGATGTTTTTTCGGGGGTCACTTTGCCGCATTCCGGGGAACCCCGCCGCAGGCGCAGGCCCGTCATTTGAATCATGTTTTCATCACGGGCCGCATCGCCAAGAAACCCCCCGCCATAAAACCAGACCGCGGTTTTTCCGCGGGTGGCCTGCAGCACGGCTTCGCGTTGCTGGGCATCCAGCCGGTAACCGTTGGCGAAGAAATACACCTTTGACGGCGGGACGTTGCCCGCCGCCAAGTCGCTTAACAGGTAGATGCCGAAGGGCGCGCCCATGCGAAAATACTGGCTGCGCATTTCATAGACCAGCGGGCAGTGCAATTGGTTGGTGCAGGCGGCATACGCCGGACTTTCTTCGTCCACGATGAGCGCCACCTCCGGGGCCCACTGCGCCGGTTCTGTCAGGTGTTCCTGGTAGTAACGTTGCAGGCGGCCGATATTGTCCCAGAGATCCTTGCCGTTGAGCCAGCCGATGCCGCCCAAATCCATGTACCAGGCGGCCAAACGGCGCGGCCAGAGCTGCGCAAAGTTGCGTTGATGAACCCAGTATGTTCCCTGCGGCGTATCCACCCGGCCAAAACCTGAGCCGGGCGGGGTCAGATACGTCCGCGTATCATCTTCATTCAACCACAGCTTCCCGTGATTACGAACGCTATCCACCGCGCTCATGAACATTCCCGCGCCGCCCTGTTCGCGGTCAAGGTACGAGATCGGCGAGCAGAGGATGTCCACGTCCGGGCAGTGCAGCATGCGGGCCATCGCGAGGTGGCCGCTGTTTTGCGGCCCCATGGGGATTCCGTGCATGTCGAACAGGTAGCCGTAAAAGAAGCAGGTTAGTTTTTTGCCGTGGGTTTCGTCCTTAATGACATGCGCCATCATCTCCAGCGGCTCTTCCATCGCAATCTGTTTGTAGTGGAAATAGTCCATTACCGGGCGTTCCGCAACCGGGTCGCGGAAAAGCCCGAGGGTTGTTGAACGTTGCTGGTCCGCGGAGGGAACCTGAATGGAATCGAACGTGATATCCGGCATATTCCATGCCTTCCGAAGCGCTTCGACCGTGCCGTATTGCCCCTGAATCCATTTGCGGAACCCGGCATTCATTGCGGGGGAGAAATCGGAAAGACGCGGCTCCCAGGACCGTTCGTAGAACCATTCTCCGGTATGCTGGCCGCACGGATGGTATCCAAGCAGGTGATCGCCGTATTTGGATTCGCAATGCGTGACGAGGGCCCGCAGGTGCGTCTGCATCTCCTCCCGCCACGGTTCAGACGCCATGGACATGGAGACCGTCTGGCCATCGTCAAAGAGCATGCGATCTCCGGGATGTTGAGTCAGCCACCATTCCGGCGGCGCCATGCCGAAGCGCGGAAGCAGCAGCGCCCGTGGATCCTCCCGAAGCGTGGTTTCGATACACCGGTCCACCTCGCCAAAATCGGGGTTCTTGCCCGGTTCCGGCCACGGCATGGGTATGCCGAAACTGTAAATATGCACCCCGGCATCGCGTGCCAGCCGCACTTGTTGGACGTATGGCGAACCGGGGGTGGAGTCCGGCGGGTAGATAGTCCATGGTTCGTTGATATGCAACATCATGAAGTCCACCGTGCGTGGTTTATCCGCCTTCATCCAGAGCGAATAGGTGTACTTCTGCATGGCTTTGACGCTGTAGCCGGTCTGGTACCAATGCATGTGCATGTGGCTGGTGCCCGCCGCCTGGATATCCACCCGCAAGCTCTGCTTTCCGCTGACCTTGGTGTCCGTGTCCAGGGTCCAGGTCCCTTCGGCGCCGGCCGTTTTGAAGAAATGCCACTCGTTCTCGACATCCTCCCGTGTCCCTTCAAAATCGCCGCCGCGCGCCCAGTTCTCGCTCGGGTTGGTTGTTTTTTCGCCGGGATACACCTGGATGTTATCCACCCACACCGTCCCCGGTCCCTCGCCGCCCATCCGGAAATGGATGCCACTGGCGCCGTCCGTATTTTCCAAGGCCACGACCGTGATAGTGAATTCCTGCCACTCCGTGGTCAGATTTACAATGGTAGGCCCGCCAATCCCGGACTCCCAACCAAAAAACGTCAACGGACTGATGGGTTTGCCGTCCACGTGGATCATCGGGGAACCGTTATACGGTTTGACCTCCGCTTCGAGGGCAAAGAGGAACGGACTCCCCAGCGCACCTAGTGTGAATACCAGTGCGCACGTCCGAATATTCAATAAGCGGCGCCGGGTTTGGTTCATGCTTCGTTTTATGCTCCATACTGTTGATGAAAGACATTTTGTGCGGGAGGGCGAAGGTCCCGCCGCACCGAAAAACACCAACGGCCGAGTGCTCCATTGTGCGCGCGGCAACCCCGCGCCTGCAAGATTCGCATAAGTGAAACGGAACAATCCCCATGACTCCTATCGGGGCGGCGTGCCGCCAAAAATCAGCGCTTTCCTCCGGAAGAAAACACACCCGCGATATTTTTTTCAACAGGCCCTTTTGAAGGTGTTAATGTTGGCCGTGGCCAAAGGCATGTCCCTTGTTCCGTTTCAGCAGCGTAACGGGGACTCGGGATGAACCAGAGGGGGAGGGGCAGGAAAAACTCCGCATTTCACGGGGACGCGAAATGCGGAGCCGAAAAAACTTTTCCTATTGTTTGGGGATGAAGATTATTTCGGTGCCGCCGCCGGTTTGCTGTCAAGCTGAACCGTATTGGGGTCGCCCTGTGAGATGTCGATCAATTCCACGTCAAAGATCAGAACGGAATTGGCGGGGATTTTTTGTTGGTCGCGCGCGCCATAGCCGAGGGCGGGCGGGATGAAAAGCTGCCATTTGGCGCCCTTTTTCATGAGCTGCAGGGCTTCCGTCCACCCTTTGATGACTTGAGTCACGCCGAATTCGACCGGTTCGCCGCGGTCCAGGGAACTGTCGAATTTGGTCCCGTCAATAAGGGTGCCGGTATAGTGTACTTTGACTTTGTCGTTGGCGGTGGGGCTGGGGCCGTCGCCTTCGGTGATGACTTTGTACTGGAGGCCGCTGGGCAATACTTTCACGCCTTCTTTGGCGGCGTTGGCTTTCAGGAATTCCTCCCCTGCCGCGAGATTCTTTTCGCCGCGCTCTTTCTGGGCCTTGGTCATGAAGGCGCGCACGGCGGCTTCGGCATCCTGCTGGCTGAGCGCGGGTTCGCGCCCGGCGGTCACGTCATCAATGGCTTTCATGAACAATTCCTGATTGGGGGTCAATCCGATGCGCTTCAAGAATTCACCTAATTGGATGCCCACCGCATAACTGGCCTTGTCAATGTCGTTTTCCAGGGTTACCGTGCTTTTTTCCTTGCCGGACGCGGCATCAGGGGCCGGGGGCGTTTGGGCGAGGGCCGGCGCGGACATTATCAGGGCTATGCTCAGGGCAGCCCAAACAAACGTGGTCTTCATGCGAAATTCCTTTTTATTGAGATGCGGTTTATTCTGCGCGAGGGTCACCATGGCCACTATCGTGCACAGGAGTAGAAGAGTACCTTTTTGGCGGCCCTTGGTGCAAGTACCGTTTACCCCCCGAAATCCGGTATAACTTTGTTTACACATATGAGCCCCCCGCTTGGCGGCACGCTGATGATGCGTCAGGCCCTGCCCGGCGGCGCGAAAGAACCCAAAACATCCCGGTGCCGCCGGCATACGGAAGTGGGAAAGGATATACGGTTCTGTGAAGACCACAAGGTCCTGGGAATCCCTGCAAATATTCCTGGCAAGCATGTCGTTGATGCTCTTTGAGATAAATCTGATCCGCTTGTTTTCCATTGTGGCCAATTATCATTTGTCCTTTTTTGTCCTTGCCATAGCCCTTTTTGGAATCGGTTTGGGCGGGGGGTGTGGCCAGCTTCTTCAGCAGCGCCGGGAGATTAATTCTGATGTTTCCCGGAAGGCCTCCTGCCTGCCCTTGTTGCTGAGCGTCAGTATCCTTGCGGCCACGGCGGGCCTCACCCATATTCCGCTGAAAGGGCCGAATGCCGACATGATGCTTTCCAATGTCGGGGGGCTTCTGCTCGTATTTCTTTTGACCGCGTTGCCCTTCTTTTTTGGCGGACTCTTCATTTCCCTCCTTTTCGCGGCACGGTTTCACACGGCCACCCGGTTGTATTTCAGCGATCTTGCGGGCGCAAGCACGGGCTGTTT
>CAYXPO010000074.1:0-324 GCA_964466925.1 uncultured Nitrospirales bacterium | reverse complement strand
GGCGGTGGCGGGGCTTGAATGGCTGGGCGGGGTGTATCTGCCGTTTGTCATCGCTCTGGCGGCGCTTGCGCCCATGGGTTTTTTCCGGAATGGCGCCTCCCGGGGAGCGATGGCGGGGGCCTATATTCTCTTGGCGGGCATCCTGATTGGGGCGGCCAATAATGAGCGTTGGGGCGTCTTTCAACTTGCGTCCGGCCCGACACAGGATCAGGAACTGCTTCTGACCAAATGGAATTTTTTCTCCTGCCTTGAATTCAGGACGCGCCCAAGGTGGAACGGATGGCGGCCCAGCACACACTATAGCGGCCCGATCCCTACGAGGCG
>CAYXPO010000073.1:679-12550 GCA_964466925.1 uncultured Nitrospirales bacterium | reverse complement strand
CAGAAGACCGGCATCGAGATGCCGAAGAGCGAGCTGGCCTACAGCGTGGCGGAGGCGGAGAAGATCGCCGAGGGGCTGGGCTACCCCGTCGTGATCCGGCCGGCCTACACCATGGGCGGCACGGGCGGCGGGCTGGTCTACAACCTGGAGGAGCTGCGCACCATCGCGGCGCGCGGGCTGGCGGCCAGCATGGTCGGCCAGATCCTCGTGGAGGAGTCGGTGCTGGGCTGGGAGGAGCTGGAGCTGGAGGTGGTGCGCGACGCCAAGGGCCAGATGATCACGGTGTGCTTCATCGAGAACGTGGACGCCATGGGCGTGCACACGGGCGACTCCTACTGCGTGGCGCCCATGCTGACCATCTCCAAGGAGCTGCAGGAGCGCCTCCAGAGGTACTCCTACGCCATCGTGGACGCCATTCAGGTGATCGGCGGCACGAACGTGCAGTTCGCCCACGACCCGAAGACGGACCGCGTCGTGGTGATCGAGATCAACCCGCGCACGTCGCGGTCGTCCGCCCTCGCGTCCAAGGCCACGGGATTCCCCATCGCCATGGTGTCGTCGCTGCTGGCGGGCGGCCTGACGATGGACGAGATTCCCTATTGGCGCGACGGCACGCTCGAAAAATACACGCCATCCGGCGACTATGTGGTGGTGAAGTTCTGCCGGTGGGCCTTCGAGAAGTTCAAGGGCGTCGAGGACAAGCTGGGCACGCAGATGCGCGCGGTCGGCGAGGTCATGAGCATCGGCAAGACCTACAAGGAAGGTTTCCAGAAGGCGATTCGCTCGCTGGAGAACAACCGGTACGGCCTCGGATTTGTCAAGGACTTCAACAAGAAGCCGCTTGAAGAACTGATGCGGTTGCTGGCGATACCCACCAGCGAGCGGCAGTTCATCATGTACGAGGCGCTCCGGAAAGGCGCGGACGTGGATGAATTGTTCCGCCGGACCCATATCAAGCATTGGTTCATTAACCAAATGAAGGAACTGGTGGAACTGGAAGAGGAAATCCTGAAATACAAAGGCCAGGGGCTTCCGGACGCCCTGTTGACCCGGGCGAAGAAAGACGGATTTTCCGACAAGTATCTGGGGCAGATTCTCGGACTTCCGGAAAAGGATGTGCGCAAGCAACGCATTGATCTGGGCATGAAGGAAGCCTGGGATGCGGTCCCGGTCAGCGGGGTGGAGAATGCCGCCTACTATTATTCCACGTACAACGCCAAAGACACCGTTGCGGTGAGCAAGGCGAAAAAGATCATGGTGTTGGGCGGCGGCCCGAACCGCATCGGACAGGGCATCGAGTTTGACTATTGTTGCGTGCACGCGGCCTTTGCCCTGCGCGATGCGGGTTTGGAATCGATCATGGTCAACTGCAACCCGGAGACCGTGTCCACCGATTACGACACCTCGAACAAGCTCTATTTCGAGCCGCTCACCGTCGAGGACGTGCTGAGCATTTATGAAAAGGAAAAACCGGAGGGCGTGGTGGTGCAATTCGGCGGGCAGACGCCGCTGAATATCGCCCGCGACCTTTACGAGGCGGGTGTGCCCATTCTGGGCACGTCGGTGGATACCATTGATCTTGCCGAAGACCGCGACCGGTTCCGCAAGGTGATGAAGGAACTGGGCATTTCACAGCCGGAATCCGGCATGGCCAGTTGCGTGGAAGAGGCCCTTGCCATCGCCAATGAAATCGGGTATCCGCTGATGGTGCGTCCCTCGTATGTGCTGGGCGGACGCGGCATGGAAGTGGTCTACGACGAGGAAATGCTGCGGCTCTACGTGGCCCGCGCGGTGGATGTCACGCCCGAACGGCCCATCCTTATTGACAAATTCCTGGAGAATGCCATCGAGTGCGAAGCGGACGCCATTGCGGACGGCACGGATGCATTCGTGCCCACGGTGATGGAGCATATCGAGCTGTGCGGTGTGCATTCCGGCGATTCGGCCTGCGTGATCCCGCCCATCAGCATCCCGGCGAAACACATTGACACCATTGTGGAATACACCAAGAAAATTGCCATCGCGTTGAATGTGGTGGGCCTGATGAACATTCAGTACGCCATCTACAACGACGCGGTGTATATTCTCGAAGCCAACCCGCGCGCCTCGCGCACGGTGCCGCTGGTGTCCAAGGTGTGCAATATCCCCATGGCGAAAATCGCCATGAATCTCATGCTCGGCAAGAAACTGTCGGAAATGGGACTCAAGAACCGCCCCATCCCGCATTTTGGCGTGAAGGAAGCCGTATTCCCGTTCAACATGTTCCCGGAAGTGGACCCCATTCTCGGGCCGGAAATGCGCTCGACGGGCGAAGTGCTGGGCATGGCCGATTCCTTTGGCCTGGCGTATTACCGGGCGCAGGAAGCCACCAAGCTCCGGCTGCCCAATGAAGGCACCGTGCTTATCACCGTCACGGACCGCGACAAGCAGGGCGTGCTGCCCGCCGCGAAAGAACTTCAGGCGTTGGGGTTCAGGATTTTGGCCACCAAGGGCACCTGCCAGTTCCTGAAGGAAAACGGCGTGGAGGCCGAACGGGTCAACAAAATGCATGAGGACCGTCCGCACTTGGTGGATGCGCTGAAGAATGGCGAAATTCAGTTGATCATCAACACGCCGGCGGGCAAATTCAGCGTCAGTGATGACTCCTACATCCGCAAGGCGGCCATCAAGTATAAGATTCCGTACATTACGACCACCGCCGCGGCCTTGGCGGCGGCGCGCGGCATTGCCGCCTTCCGGAAGGGTAAAACGCAGATAAAATCCTTGCAGGAATATCACGCGGATATTCGTTAAATTGTGAACGCAGCGAAACGTATGCCCAAGCAGGCCCTCAAGCAGGACATGTTTGGGCTTTTCTCCGTTTGTTCATTTTTTCCGCGACGGGGCGGTGTTGCCTGCATCGTTTGTGCATTCCCCTCGCATGGGTTCACGTTCTTCTGCTATGCTGGACAGACCTTGGAAAGGAGCCTTTTATGATGCAAAAGCAAATTACCCGGCGCGGTTTCATGGCGCGGGCCGCATCGGCGGTTGGCGCATTCAGCATTGTGCCGCGGCATGTTTTGGGCGGTGCGCTGTTCACCGCCCCCAGTGAACAATTGACCCGCGCGGTCATCGGTGTGGGCGGCATGGGCACCGGTCACCTTGGATACAACGATGGCAAACTTCTGGCCGTGTGTGACGTGGACCAAAGCCATCTGGACAAGGCGCTGGCCGCGGTCGAGAAGGATGTCAAGGGGTACCGGGATTTCCGGGAAGTGCTCGCCCGGCCGGATATTGATATCGTGCATATCGCCACGCCCCCGCACTGGCATGGGTTGATTTCGATTGCCGCGGCGGAAGCGGGCAAGGATATCTGGTGCGAGAAACCCATGACCCGCACCATTGGGGAAGGAAAGAAAGTGGTGGAGGCGGTCCAGCGCAATGGCCGGATTTTCCGGCTCAATACATGGTTCCGGTTCAAGGACAATTTCTACGGCATGAACACCACGGTCGCCCCGATCAAGAAATTGGTGGACAGCGGCATGCTGGGCTGGCCGCTGAAGGTGACTGTGGGCGAAACCACGGGGTTCGGCTGGAAATTTTTCTGGAGCGGGAAAACCAATTTGGAACCACAACCCATTCCGCCGGAACTGGATTATGACTTCTGGCTGGGCCCAGCCCCCTATAAGCCCTATCACCCGCACCGCGTGCACGCCACGTTCCGGGGATATTGGGATTATGATGGCGGCGGCTTGGGCGACATGGGCCAGCATTACCTTGATCCCGTGCAATATCTGCTGGGCAAGGACACTACCAGCCCGGTGGAAGTGGAAGTGGACGCGCCGCAGCAGCATCCCGATGCGGCGAGTTCCTGGCGGCGCATCCGGATGAAATACGCGGACGGCTGCGAAATCATTCTGGACGGAGAGGGGAAAGACCCGAATGCCGCGTACCTTGAAGGCCCGGAGGGAAAACTGTTCAAAGGGTTCACTTCGGACATTCCGAACTTTGAGAAGAAACTGGCCGCATTTCCTGATCCATTGCCCCAAGAGACCGATTTTGTGCATGCCGTGAAAACGCGGACGGCCTTTGCCCTGAATGAAGCAAACGGCCACCGATCCTGCACCTTGGTGAATCTGGGGGTGATTGCCGTGCGGCTGGGAAGAAGCCTGCGTTTTGATCCGGAAGCCCAGCGGTTTATAGACGATGAAGAAACCAACCGGTTGATCGAGCAGCCCATGCGGGCGCCGTGGCGCGTGTAGGAAAGGAAAGACACCATGAAAAAACACTTTGCCTATTGGATGCTCCTTGCGGCGCTGCTGATTCCGGCGGGGGCGATGGCCCAATCCTCCGTGGCGGGCCTGCTGGCGAAGCTGCCCGCGCAAACGGCCGCGGATATGGAAGCCGTAATGGCGGACTTGGTGAAGCTGGGGCCGCCCGCCGTTTTGGAAATCTCCGCCAGACTGCTGCCGCCAGGAACCGGCGACAATGCCCCGGCGGAATTTGCGCTGAATGGTCTCGCGCAGTTCGTGGCGCGCCCCGGCGCGGAAAAAGAACGGAACATGGTGGCGGAGGCCCTTGTGCAGGCATTGCAGGCCGCCGGAGATAAAGATGTAAAGGCCTTTCTCGTACGGCAGCTTCAGATTGCCGGGCGTGAAGAGGCGGTCGCCCCGCTGGGCGCATTACTGGCCGATGAAACGCTGTGCGAACCCGCCGCCCAGGCGCTGTTGGCGATACGAACCCCGGAGGTCCCGGTGGCTTTCGCGGGGGCATTGAAAACGGCCCAGGGGAAGAATCAGCACACCCTCGTCAAGGCGCTGGGCGAGTTGCGCTGCGCCGCCGCCGTGCCGGATATCCTGCCCCTGGCGCAAAGTCCCGATGCCGCGGTGCGTGAGGCCGCGTGTTTCGCGCTGGCGGACATCGCCGCGCCCGAAGCCGCATCGGTGTTGGTGGAGGCGGTGCAGACCGCGGCCGGTAATGCGCATTTCCGCGCCGCGTCCAATTATCTCCTGTATGCCCGCCGCCGCGCGGAGGCAGGCGATGTCCCGGTTTGCGAAACCATTTGCCGCGAACTGTTGAAAGCGCCGGACGTGCATACCGCCTGTGCGGCGCTGCGGGAACTGGTAGCCGTATTGGGTGAGAAGGGATTTTCGGATGTGATGGCGGCCATGGAGAGTCCGGACTCGGAATTGCGCGGGGCGGCCCTGCGTTTGGCCCCGGTGTTCCCCGGAGACGCGGCCACGCAACAATGGATGGATAAGGCCGCCAAGGCGGAGCCCATGGTGTGCCTGGAAATCATGAACATGCTCGCGCAACGGGGGGATATGCTCGCGTATACTCTCTTCATCAATGCCTTGGCCGCTCCGGACAAGCCCGTACGGCTGGCTGCAATAACTGCGTTGCCACGGTTCAATACCGCTGAAACGGTTCCGGCATTGCTCAATGCGCTGAATGGTGCGTCCGAAGACGATGAACGCGAAGCGGTTAAAGCCGCTTTGTTATGTTGCAGGGATGAAAAATTGATCGCGCTGGCGGCAAGCGCTCTGCCCACGGCGGCGCCGCCCGCGCGCAAAGCCTTGCTGGAAATCCTTGCCGCGCGCCGTGCGGACGCCTTCGCGGTTTCCGTGTTCGCATTGGCTTCGGATGCCGACCCTGTGGTGCTTTTGGCGTCCATCAACGCCTTGGCGAATGTGGAACAACCCGCCCGCCTTTCGCGGCTTGCGGAATTGCTGCGCACCGTGCAGGGCGAAGAAGAGGCCGCTGCGGCGCGTCAGTCCGTGGTGGCTGTGGCGAAACAGAGCACGGACATCGAGAACCGCGTGGACCCGTTGATCACAACGCTGGAGCAAGCGTCGGAGGATCGAAAATCAGTATTCTTCATGGCACTCTCCGAACTCGGCGGCGGCAAGGCGGTGCAATGTGTCGCCACGGCGGCATCGAGCAGCATACCCGCTGTGCGAGATGCGGCTATTCATGCACTGGCGGCCTGGAAAGATGCTGCGGGGGGGCCGGAACTGCTCCATCTGGTTGGAACCGTTGTGGAACCCGAATACCAATCCTTGGTGATGGACGGCTATGTACGCTTGATGAAATCCCAGCCGGAACCGGACCAGCCTGCTTGGGCCAAAAACGCTCTCGAAGCCGCCAAACGTCCGGAGGAGAAAAAAACGGTGATATCGGGTTTGGAGGGGGTGCGTACACTCGATGCCCTGAAAGTGATCGCCCCCTGTTTGGACGATGAAGCCCTTAAAGCGGATGCCGCCTTGTCCGCCGCAAAGATCGCCTGTCCGCAAAAAGAAGACGAAGCCGGGTTGACCGGCGATGAAGTAAAGACGATTCTGCAAAAGGCATTGCCGCTGGTGCAGGATGAATCCTGGCGGAAAAAAATCGAGGCGCAGCTGTCGAAATGATTCTTGGCCGGTGATTGCGCTGGAGAGAAGGTATGACGTTCTTGATTATGGCGTTATTGGCCGGGGGGATTATGGCAGCGCAAAAAAACGGGTGTGTTTTGATGTAAGTAAAGGGATCATGGTTGACACCACGGATATTCCTGAAACCATTACTAATGTGGCCGCCAAAGACAGGCACTCCTTTGTTGTCACATGTGATGCCCAGCTTTATCACTTGTCCACGTAGTCATTCAATAGCAGTATTTGACTTTTGCGCAATTTATGCAGATACTCTCTAGGGGATAGGTAGTAGTTGAATGTGATGTAATTGCGGCAGTTCTGATTCAAGGAGTTGGCCTTATGCGTTTTTTTTATTCCTGTGCGCTGTTTGCATTTATCGTTACAATTTTAGGTGTTTTTCCGCAAGCCCAGGGTGTACCGGTCACCTTCAATGATACGGCATTATTCAGTGCCGTCAAAACACAATGGGAGGCCGCGACCGGATTGACCTTGAGCAATCCCCCGCAAGATACGGAACTGTCCAATCCATTATTTACACGACTGGAGGCCCGGAATCTGGGAATTATTGATTTGACCGGGTTGCAGGCCTGCACCGCGTTGACGGATCTGAACCTGGGCAAGAACCAGATATCCAATGTGAGTCCCTTGAGCGGCCTTACGAATTTGGTCAAGCTGGATATTGGATTGGGGGTCAACCCACTGGAAGCGGATGAGGAATTCGGTTACTGGTTGTCGCAAGGCAATACCATTACGGATTTGTCGCCGCTGGCGGGGCTGGTGAATCTGGAATACCTCAGTCTGATGGGTAATTATTCCCTCACCAACATCGCAGTCCTAAGTGCCTTGGACAGTCTGGATTTTTTATGGATGGGTTCCAGCCCGATAGCTGACTTTTCGCCTTTGCTGGACACCGCAGGAACCCTTTCGGGGCTGGGCATCATCAATTGCGGAATGGAGAACGCCGACGTTCCCATTGTTAACGCCCTTACGAATCTCGGCATGCTGGGGATTATGGTGGAACCCGCCCTGACGGATATCAGCGGCCTGACCGGCATAAGTTCAGGACTTGTCTTCCTTGGCCTTATTGACATTGGAGCCACGGATATCAGCGTTATCTCCAATTACACCGATCTTGAAGCGTTGTACCTAATGAGTAATACGCTCACTTCATTGCCCAATCTTTCCGGGCTTGTCCACCTGCACACGTTGCTCGCCAATGAAAGCAGTTTCACCGACATTTCAGGAGTGAGTGGACTTATGAGTCTTCGGACGCTGGAACTGACAAAGAACAATATTTCCGATATTGGCCCCCTGGAAACATGCACGGGTCTCAAGTATATAGGATTAAGGGAAAACCAGATCACGGATATTCAACCGCTCCTGGATAATGCGGGAATAGGCTGGCTCCAATCCTTGGACATCCAAGACAATCCCTTCTACAGCGGCACGCCGTTTTGCGAGGAAAACCAACTGGACCAACTCATCGCCCTGGCCCCCTCCGCCCAGATTGAACAGAATGCCACGTGCATGGTTCCCGTCACGCTCACGATCACGGTCACTGGCATAGGCGCCACGGCCCCTGGAGCCGGAACCAATATTGTCGGTTTGGGAGAATGGGTAAATCTTACAGCGGTGCCGGTCAGCGGCAGCGGATGGGCGTTTGACCATTGGGCGGGGGATGCCAGCGGAACCAATGAAAGCTTGTTTTTCATCATGGATGGGGACAAAACGGTGGAAGCCGTGTTTGTCCCAGGTGATCATATCCTGACTATCCTGCATGCGGGTGCGGGTTCTGGCAATACCCGGCTGGCCCCCGGCGTCTACTCGTTTTTGGATGGACGGGAAACCTGGTTATCCGCCTACCCGAACTCCGGAAGTTATTTCGGTGGCTGGCAGGGGGACGTATCCGGATATATGCCGGGGCATCAACTGATTATGGATGGCGATAAAACAGCCACGGCCTTTTTTGATACGAGCGGTTATAATTTATCGTTGAATGTCTCCGGGAGTGGCAACGTAAGCTTTTTTCAAACAGGCGCCACGTATGGATTTGTGGCGGGCGCGGTGCTTGACCTCAATGCCGTTCCAAACCCCGGCAATGCCTTTGACCACTGGGAAGGGGATATCGGCGGTGCGGACCTGGAGAACCCGGATATTCAAATCACGATGGACCAGCATCGCAGCCTTACCGCTGTTTTCACCACTGTGCCGCAGGCACTGCTCACGGTCAATGTGGGCGGGACCGGTTCCGGAACCACCACCCCTGTGCCCGGTGTGTACAGTTTTGATCAAGGATATTCCACGTGGATTCAAGCCTTCCCCAACGAGGGTTCTGCGTTTGACCACTGGGAAGGGGATATAGGGGGTGCCAATCCCTATCAAGACAGCATCTTTATAACCATGGACCAGAACCGCGCCATCACCGCCGTTTTTGTGCCGGCGGTGTGGACTCTGACGGTTCAAAAAACAGGCAACGGCGCGACCAGCCCCATTCCGGGCAATTATGGTTTCGTCAATGGTGTCCGGAAATGGGTCTATGCAAATCTGATGGACGGCGGGGATGCCTTTGACCGTTGGACCGGCGATTTGATGCCAGGCGTGCCTGCGGAAAACACCGTTCAGGAACTCACCATGAACCAAAACCGGACGGTCACCGCACAATTCGTTCCGGGGGACTGGACGCTCACCCTCGCCACCGAAGAACCGGCCGGCAATTCTTGCCTGCCGCTTTATCCGGGTGTGGGAACGTATTCTTATTTGAATGGCCGGACTGCGGAGGTAGGGGTGCCATCATCCTGTGCGGGGCGGTTCTTTGCCGGGTGGACGGGGGATGCCAGCGGTTTTTACCCCAATCTGTCCATTCCGATGAATGGCAACAAATCCATCACCGCCCACTTTGTTGCCACAGGTTTTTCATTAACCACGGCGATTTCCGGCCAGGGGGGGATGAACCTCTCGCCGGGAACTTTTTATTATGCCTCTGGCGCCGCCTTCACCCTGACCGCCACACCCTGGCCCGGCTGGGTGTTTGACCATTGGGAGGGCGATGTGCCCGCGGGCGAAGACCTCAATGCCTCGTCCATTGATATCACCATGGACCGGAACCGGACCCTCACGGCGGTGATGACCCAACTGCCCGCGCATACCTTGACCATCACCGTCCTGGGGCCGGGGATTACTTCACCTGCGGCCGGCGTCCATGAGATCGAAGCCGGAACTGCCCAATACATAACCGCCCTGCCCAATCCCGGTGCGGCGCTGGATCACTGGGAAGGCGACATTGGAGATGCCGACCCCACACAGACCGGCATTAGTGTGGTCATGGACCGGGACCGCAGCATCACGGTGGTGTTCACCACGGCGGATTGGATACTCACCATAAACACATCGGGTAATGGTTCGACTTATCCGTACCCGGGGACCTACGGATTTTTGAATGGCGTGCAAACGTGTGTGTCACAGCGGCTGGTGGCCGGAGGCGGGGCCTTTTCCCAATGGGCTGGTGACCTTGCCCCGGGTGCAGACCCCCTCGTCGGTAATCAATGTGTGACGATGGATCGAAACCGGACCCTGACCGCGGAATTTGTTCCCGGCGATTGGACCCTGACGCTGGCCACCACAGGGGCGGGTTCAGGTAATTTGAACCCAGGCACGGGCATCTTTTCATTCTTGGATGGGCAGCGTGTGGATGTGATTGCCAACACGAACCTAGGCGGTTATTTTGGAGGGTGGACCGGCGACTATATGGGCACGGAGTCCCATATCCAGTTGCTCATGGATAGCAATAAATCCCTCACCGCGACGTTTGCCACTTCGGGGCACACCCTGACTGTCGGCATGGAAGGCCAAGGCTGGCTGAACATTTTACCGGGCATATACCACTATGCCGCCGGGACCGAAGTTACAATCCATCCCTTTGGCGAACTGGGAAACTGGGATTTTGATTATTGGAGCGGCGATTTGCCCGGCGGCGTTGATCCGAACGATCCGGAACTCACCGTCGCCATGGATCAGGACCGTAACATCACAGCCCACTTTGTTCAGGACCTGCGCACCCTGACCATCATCATCGAAGGCGAAGGCGTCACCAATCCTTCCGGAAGCCCCTATCCGGGAACGGTTCATTCTTTCTCTCCGGGACAATATGTGTTTGTGAGCGCTGAACTGGGCACGGGCAATTGGGCATTCAGCCATTGGACCGGGGATACCGGCAGCGGTGACCCCACAAAATGGTTCCTTGAACTCACCATGGATATGAACCGAACGGTTGTCGCCCATTTCGTCCCCGCCGCTTGGCACCTGACCGTCAATTATACCGGCACCGGTTCCATCTACCCCCCGGCGGGCACCTATGCCTTTGGCCATGGCGCGATTTTTGAAGTGGTTGCCAATGTCATCAGCGGAGGAGATGCATTTTATGAGTGGACGGGCGATGTTCCCGCCGGTATGGACCCTCATCAATTCGACCTGCATCTGACCATGGACCAGGACCGCACCCTCACCGCTGTCTTTGCCCCGGGGGACTTCACCATGACCCTGAACCCGATTGCGGGCGGCGGCACGGCGGAACTCTATCCATCCCCTGGCACGTATGCTTATTTCGCCGGGCAGACCGCCTGGATCGAAGCACGGGTGACCACCGGCCATTATTGGGGGGGCTGGTCCGGGGACATCAACACGTTTGATAAAATCTATCACTTCGTCATGGACGGCAATAAGGTGATCACGCCGCACGTAACCACCACCGGCTACACGCTCACCCTCGCCACGGCGGGCGCGCCCGGGGCAACCGCTCCGGAAGGCTCCATCAAGTATTCCGCAGGCGCCACCCCCCTGATTCATGCGCTTGAAACCGGCGCGGGCTTCTTTGATCACTGGTCCGGCGACCTTCCCTCCGGGATGGACCCTGCGAATCCTGATCCCATTGTTTTGATGGACCGGAACCGGGCTCTTACGGCCAATTTTGTGCAAGCGGACTGGTATCTGTACATCCAGGCGCAAGGCAACGGCACCACCAATCCCGAACCTGAACTTTACTGGTACCGGGATGGGGATTCGTTCTCGGTAACCGCGATACCCGGCAGTGACACCATGTTTCTTCATTGGATGGGTAATGTCCCCGAGGGACAGAATCCGGCGGCCACGACGATCACCGGAGCCATGGATCAAAATCGGGAATTAGTGGCCGTATTTGTGCCTTTGTGGGTGACGGTCCCAAATCTTTCCGGTAAGACCCAAGCGGAGGCGGAAGCCGCCTTGGCTATCCTCGGACTGGCCTTGGGCGCGGTCACGCAGGAGTATAGTTCCACGGTGCCCCTCGGCCAGGTCATACGCCAGAACCCCGCCGCGCAAACTACCGTAGCCTACGGTGCCGCCGTATCCTTTGTGATTTCGCTTGGCCTCTGTTACACCTCGGTTCCGAATGTGACCGACAATGCCCAGGCGCAAGCCGAGAGCGCCATTGTGGCGGCGAACCTGATGG
>CAYXPO010000073.1:0-669 GCA_964466925.1 uncultured Nitrospirales bacterium | reverse complement strand
TGGCCAGCGCGATCGCCGCGATGGAGGACTCGGGGGCAGGAGCCTGTCTGATAGTGAACAAAGCGAGACGGTGCCGGCGGGAACGGTCATCAGCCAAACCCCTCCTGCCGGGCTGGTGGTGGAATGTGGCACGGCCATAGACTTGGTGGTTTCCGGCACGGGTCCCGCCGAAGGCGCCGAAGAAGGGGAAGGGGAAGGCCAGGAAGAACAATGGCAAACCGCCGATCAAGACCATAACAACCAGATCAGCCTGTCCGAACTCCTGCGCGTGATCCAGTTCTTCAATTCCGATGGATTCCACTGTCAATCGGGAACCGAAGACGGCTATGCGCCCGGCCCCGGCGATCAGACCTGCGCCAACTACGCCACCGACTATAATCCGGTGGACTGGAGGATCAGTCTTTCCGAACTGCTGCGCATCATCCAGTTCTTCAATTCCGGCGGTTATCACTACTGCCCCGGTAATGCCACGGAAGACGGATTCTGCCCCGGATTAACATAAAATGACGGCTGCCAGTGTAGGAAATCATAATTGGCGCATCGTATAGGACCTGTCAAATCAGAAAATGAGCAAAACGGAGGCGGGGGCAAGCGTTCCCGCCTATAACGCAACGCTGTATCCTGAAAGGACCCAGGCAGGGGTGGGCGCGGCGGGTTTGCCCCTGCTTT
>CAYXPO010000072.1:0-12694 GCA_964466925.1 uncultured Nitrospirales bacterium | reverse complement strand
CAACTAAGGAATTACTGTAAATGAATGCACGTGATCGGCTCAAACAGTGGTACTCCGGAAATGTTTCGGTGCGGCCTCCTTTTCTGGAGGCGGAATTTGCGGAGGGCACCCAGGCCTTGTGGGCGCAACAGGGATTGCTGGCAGAATGTTCTCCCGAATCCTTCTTTGGCATTGATCGTCAGGAAGAAATGGAATTGACATGGCGGCGCGTGCCCGAAGATAAATCGCCTCTTGTTTGCGCGGAAGATTTTCGTGCTTTCCAAAATGCATATGATCCTGGCGATGTCCGCCGCTATCCCCCGGATTGGGCCCGCCGGGTTCAGGCATGGACAGACCGGGAACACCTGCTGTTCGCGTCTCCCTGGAATGAAGGATTGTTTCAGATTCTGGGCATTTCCAACGGCGATTCACTGAAGGACGCCTTGACGGGGTTGTGTGAACACCCGAAACTGGCCCAGGCGGCCCTGGAGCATTATGCACGGTTCCTGGTGGTTTTTTTGGATCGGGTATTGCCGCGGGTGGACGTTGACTTTGTTATTCTGTATGAGCCCATCGCGTCCAACCATGCTTCCGTGATTTCAGCGGAAATGTACCGTACATTTGCTTTTGCCGCCTTGCGAAGGGTAATGGATTGCCTGGAGCGGCACGGGGTCCGGTTGCGCGTGATGTGGTCCACGGGCGCGGTTCGGGCCTTCATTCCGGTGTGGCTCGAGGCCGGCGTCACCGGATTGAACATCGAGGAGGGCGCACGCTCGGGCATCACCTACACCAATCTGAGGAAAACGTATGGGAAAGAGACGGCCTTGCTGGGCGGGATAGACTGGCGCGCCGTGGCGGCGGGACCGGCGAAAATTGACGCGTTTTTGGAGCAGGAAGTCCGGCCTTTGTTGGCCCAAGGCCGTTATATTCCGCATCTGGACGACTCCATCCGCGCGTATATGCCGTTTGATGCGTTCTGTTATTACCGGCTCCGGCTCAACCGGATGTTGGCGGAACTCGGCTCCTAGCCCACGGGAATAGCGTCATTGCGGCAGGGGCTTTATTCGCAGTACGATGGTTTAAGTACAAGAGGAGATGAGAACACCATGGCAACGTATAATTACGACGTAACACGGCGCGTGTTTTTGGGCGCGCTCGGCGCAGGAGCGGCAGGGATGACCTTGGCACAAACCCATACCCACTCCCCCGCTCCGCAGGCCGAGGCGAAACGGATGATCCGCTATTGGATGCACGGATTTGGTGGAAACGATCCGAAGGCCACGGCCCGCGCCATGAACGAAGCGGGATTCCAAGTGGTGGTGTCAGGCGGAGAGGCGGTGATTGCCGCCGTGCGTGACAATGATATGGAGGCCTGGTTGTGCGGCGGGGCGTTTGGAGTGGGTGATGAAGAAAAAGGCATGATGGCCCTGAATGTGAAGGGGGAACCGAAAAAATGGTTTGGGTCGGGCTGTCCCAACAATCCGGCAATTCGCGAACGCAGTCTGAAATCCTACACGGACATGGCCGCCACAAAGAACATTCAGGGGATTCTGGTGGATGGATGCCGCTTTGCGTCGCCCGCTTCCGGATTGGACGCCTATTTCACGTGTTTTTGCGACATATGCAAGGAGAAAGCGGGAACGCTGGGGTTTGATTTTGCGCGCATGAAGCAGGATGTCACCACCCTCCACAAGACCATTGCCGCCAAGGGGCAGGCGAGTACACGTGCGGCTGTTTGGCTGGAGTCGCCCACCGGCATTGCCGAATTTCTCACGCAGCTTCCCGGCGTTCTGGATTGGCTGCGGTTCCGGCGGGTATGCGTTACGGAACACTTTCGCAACCTGGGCAAAATCATTCACGGGGCCGGCCTGCGGATGGGCGTGTATATTTTCACGCCGTCGCTCGCGCCGCTGGTGGGCCAATCATACGTGGACTTGGCGGAGTTTATGGATGTGTTCGCGCCGATGATTTACCGCAATTATCCGGACAAGCCCGGCGAAGCCTGCCTGAACTGGGAATTGACCAACATCCCGGAGGAACTGGGCGTGGCCGGAACACCCGATGAGGCGTTGGTTATGAACTTGGTATTGAGTTGGCTCAACCTGGAACAGGCGGTTGCCGCGCGAACGATTCACGACATCCGCGCGGAACTTCCACCGGAGGCGGTGGGGCATGAAACCCGGATGGCGCGCGCGCTCATCGGACCGGAAAAGGAACTGGCCCCCATTATTTACATTGATGACCCGCAAATGGCAAAAACGGCGGACTTGGTCCGGAACAATGGCGCGAACGGGGTGAATTTCTTTGTGTACAAGGATGCCTGGGCAGACATGGTGCGCCCGGCCATTGTGAAATAAGGGAGCAACGCCATGTGGATTCTCTCTGCGTTATTGTTTGTGCAGGCCGCGCCGCAATTAACCGCCATTCAAGCGCCGGGCTATAAAACGCCGGTGCCTGGGGTTTGGTATACGGCGGGCGAGGCAATGAGCGCGATGCCGCTGGGCGCGCTGGGCGCCGGTTTCATAGAACTCTCCTCCGCCGGAACTTTTGGCAATGTCGCATGTGAGAATAACTGGACCAAACCCGTTCCTTGTTTGCCGGAGAGCGGCTTGGAAGTTCGCGTGGGCAAGAAGACCGTCCGTCTTTTTCCGAAGGAGGAACCCTGTTCCTCGATTCGATTTTGGGGCCATTTTCCCATGGCGGACCTCGATTTCCGCGATACGTTCAAACCCGTGGACGTTCTAGTGCGGGCCTTCGCGCCCCTCCTCCCCAACGACTATGATCTGTCATCCATGCCCGCCGCCCTGTTTCATGTCACGGTATATAACCGCGGGCACACAAGTGTTGACGCCTCCATATGTTTGCAGTGGCAGGCGAATGGGGAAAAAGCGTGGGCGGTTATTCCGTTTTTCAATGGAATTCAGCTTGGGGGTACGGAAGGCTCGTATGCGATTTCGGCACAAGGGGACGCCCGATGGAAGGTATTGACCGATGCCCCGGCGGACAACCTTCTTCGCACGGATGCCACCTGTACGATCATGCCGGGTGAAACGGTGGAGATAACGTTGGCGCTGGCCTGGCATTTCCCCACATGGAAATCCAGCGATGATGAGATACTGAAGCACCGTTATGCCGCAACGCTTAAAGATGCGCAAGCGGCAGCGGAGACCGTGCTTCCGCGGGCGCGGGACATTGAAGAACGTATTATCCAGTGGCAATCGTCCATTTATGCAAGCCCGGTCCCGGATTTGCTGAAGGACGCGGTCATCAACGGCCTGTATATTCTGGCGCGAAATTCCTGGTGGCTGGATGACGGCCGGTTCTTCCAAAGCGAATCGTTCACGGGCTGCCCCATCACGGAAACCTTTGTGTGCCGTTATTACGGATCCTTCCCCCTGGCGGTGTTCTGGCCGGATTGCGAGCGCGCCACCATGCGGACCATTGCGAAAGCCCAGGCGGATAGTGGCGAGATTCCCTTCGGATTCGGATCGCCCATGGGGTCGCGTTCGCCGATGTTCCATGTGCAACACCCGATTGTGTCGCCGGAATTTGTACTCACCACGTGGCGGAATTTTTCGCTGTGGAAGGATGAAGCCTATCTCAAGGAGATGTATCCGGCGGTGCGGCGCGCCCTGCGGTTCGCGATGACCCTCGACAAGGATCAGGATGGCCTGATTGATGAAGACCCCGGAAACGAAAAAGGATTCCCCGCGAATCAATATTATGACATTTGGCCGTGGTGGGGTGTCAGCGCGTATACGGGGGGGATTTGGCTTGCGGCGCTCCGCGCGGGCGAGGAATGCGCCAAACAGCAAGGCGAGGCGGCCTTCGCGGACGAATTGCGCGGGTGGAGGGAACGCGGCGCGAAATCGTATGAGGAGAAACTCTGGACCGGGCAATATTACCGGCTCTATAATGATGTGGCGAAAAGCCGCCTCAGTGACACATCGCTTGCCAACGCACTCTGCGGCCAATGGTTTGCCTATGCGGCGGGGCTGGGGGAATTTTTACCGCATGAGCATATTTGCGGCGTGATGGATACCGTGTTGAAAAGGAATGTTGCCGCCACGCCGTTTGGCGCGGTGAACGGTGCGACACCCGATGGAAAGCCGGATGAAACCTTTCCGGATCATTCCGCCGTGATCACCATCGGCGAAGTGTGGAATTTCTGCGCCATGATGGCCTTCGCCGGGCGCAAGGAGGATGCCGTCACCCTTTTCAACCGCAGTTACGGGAATATCCTGCTTCGCCAAGCCACCCCATGGAATATCCCCTGGAGCCTCGACCGGGACACCGGCGCGATCAAGTGGGGTGTTCACTATTACTCCAACCCCTGCGTATGGACACTGTTTCAGGCGCTGGATCCGGAGGGGTACAAGAAACTGGGGAAGTATTAAGAGAAGAAGGGATCGCACGGAACGGTCCGCGCAGACGAACCCCGCGGGACAATGTTTCCGCCAGACGCCTTATTTCTTCGCGGGGATGATGTCCTTGAGGGCCGCCATCATGCTGGCGCCGGCGCCGCGGCCGGGGGACATGCTGGTGAGGTATTCCGTGAATTTAATACCCTTTGTGTTGTCAAAAAATCGCGTGGGGATAATATAGCCGAGGTGGTCGAGAGCGAGCCCAAGCACAAAGCGGGGCCCGGTGTCCATGAGCGCTTTGGTTTCTTTGGTGTATTCGGGCGCCGTTTCGCCGGGATGGGTGGCGAATTGGGCGTTTCCAAGGGAAAACCAGGCGACTTCGGTTTCCAAGGATTCACCGGCCATGTTGCGCTCCACAAGGTTGAGTTCCGTCATCTGCTTGAACTGCGGACAGGTACAGGGCATGGGGAAGACTTTGTGGGCAAAGCGGATTTCGGTTCCCTCGACCGGCTTGGCGTGTTCGAGGGCGGCGAGCACTTTGGCGGCGAGATCAGTGCCGTATTTTTCCGCGAGGGCGAAGGTGCGTTCAGGCGTTTCGGGTTGTATCCACCCCCCCACGCCGCCTTGCAGGAAGAGATGTTCGGCGGGGAGGGCTTCTCCCATTTTCTTGTAAAACGTTCCCACCCAATCGGCGCTAATCTGCGGGGTGTTTTCATCAAGCACGGTGGGATGGCAGGAAAAATTGGTGAGTGTGGCGACAGGCTGTCCCTGCAGGTTCCGGCAAATCAAAATGGTGACGGAATTGTCGAGAATGTTCGGTTCGCTGTCGTTGACAACCCAGCCCGCGCATTCGGTTTCCGCGTAGGCGAGCGTGGCGGGCTGCAGGTTTGCGGCGGCGCGGGCCACCTGCCCGGCGGCGGTTTCAACGAGCTGTTTCATATAGGCTTCACTGCGCCCGCAGGTGGTGGCGTCGGGGCCATAGATGCCAATGGTGTCCGGGGCGCAATGGGTGTGGGTGGCCTGAACGATGATGCGCTCGGGGGGCAGGCGCAACGCTGTCGTTTTTTCGGAGGCGGCGGCGCGGATGGCTTTCACGGTGGGTTCGTATTGCAGGCTGAGCGCATCCACCACCACCAGCGCCAGCGGCGTCTTCCCGTCGTCCCACACGACGGCTTTGGCATAGAGATTGTCGTGGACCGTGGTGGATTTGCGGTTGTATTCGTTGCCGCCAAGGAAGACACCTTCGGGCGGATTCACCGTGTCCGACGCGACACCCGCCCGGAAGGAAACCGGCGGGGCGGCATCGGGCGCCGAGAAAGAGGCGGTTGCGCCAACAAAAATTGTCGTGGCCAAGATGAGAAAACACTTCATGGGTTCCATCCTTTCACATGCAATGAGTCCTGCAATAGACACTTCAGGGGCAGGGTTTGGTTTCGGGGGCAAACACGGCGGGGCATACCACGGCCGCGACATTAAGGAAGATGGCGCCCAACGGTATACACTTCCTCTGAAGGAGGACTACGGCGCGTCTTGTTGTTGCCGGCGCCGTTCTTCCTGCCTGCGGCGGTTGATTAACACATTGACCGCCGCCCCCAAAATGCGCTTGAGCCGTTCATCCTTGGGGCCCATCGTTAAACGGCTGCACAGCAACTCATAGCTGCTGATGACCAGCCGGGTTTCTTCCTCCGTGAGGGTGTTCAGGCGGTTGGCGCTTATTTTGTCAATGGCGGCGCGCAATATGGCCTGTTGCCGGCGTTCAGGAGAAAGGGTTTCCGGGGCCGGTTTGGCGGCCTCTTCCGCCTGAATTTGATTGGCCAGTTCGATGCGGCCCGCCAAGTGCCCCGGCATCACGCCGCCCGCCTGGGTGTTTTCATCGGCAATCTGACTGTGCAACAAGGCCACTTCTTCGAGGGTGAGGTGGCTGACGTCTTCGAGTGACATGCTGAGAATGCGCTTGGCGGCTTCCATGGAAGCGGCGGAAAAGAGTCCCACACCATCCAGCAAATCCATTTCTTCCTTCGACAATTCGGGACGGACGGCGAGGGGGGGCGCCGTGTCTGCGTCCGGCGCATGTCCATCCTGGATTTCCCGTTCCAAGCGGCGGATCGCCAATTCACAGCTCTCCAGCCTTGCCTTGGCTTCATCAAGACACGACTCAAGGTTGTCCAGCACTTTGTTCCAGCGATGGCTGTTGCCGGGCTCGGCAATACGGCGGCGATCCGCCTTGTCCAGCAGGGCGAGCACCGTATTGAGATTCTCCTTGTGCTGGACCCGTTGCTGTACAAGGCGTTCGAGTTTTTCCCGTGCATTCTGCGTGTCACTATGCATGTTTGTAATAATCCCGCGCGTCAGCGCGATGGAAATATACTACACCACGTAACAGATTTCCAAGCGATGGGCGAAGCGGCGCGGGAGGCCACACGCGGATGGGTTGTCCGCCGCGGGTGCGGTATACTACCGGGCGGACACATAATGGAAAGGAACACGATGAGCGAATTTGATCCGTGGGCGCCCTATTATGATCTCATCCATCAGGGATTGCCGGGGGAGGCGCAGTATTATGTGGAAGAGTCGGTGCGGCAGGGCGGTGAAACATTGGAATTGGGATGCGGGACCGGGCGCATCTGCATTCCCATGGCCATGTCGGGAGCGCGGGTCACGGGGCTGGACAATTCGGTCCGCATGCTGCAACTGTGCCGCGCGCGGCTGAAGAAGGTTGGCAAAATACCCGGAACCCTCACGCTGATGCGGAGCGACATGCGCGCGTTTGACCTCGGGCGGACCTTCCAGTTTATTGCCATGCCCTATCGCGCATTCATGCACCTGCTCACCCCGGAGGACCAAGTGAAATGTCTGCTCTGCGTGCGGCGGCATCTCGCCCGGAACGGGTTGTTTATGTTGAACGTGTGGGCGGCGCGCCCGTCCGCCATTGCCCGTGCGGCGGCGGGATCGGAAAAAATGAAATTCGCCGGACGCTATCCCGCCCCATGGAGCAACTCAAAACTGATTCATCACCATTCCGCCCAATACGATGAATTCCTTCAGAGAATAACGGAGACGCACCGCATTCGGGAGATGGATGCGCGCGGACGCTTGCTGCACGAACAAACGCTCGCCTTAACGCGTTCCTGGACAACGCCCCGCGAAATGGAACATCTTCTGCACCGTTGCGGATTCCGCGTGGAGGATGTGCTGGGCGATTTTGACGGGGGGGCCTTCACGGCGGCAAGCACGGAAATGATTTGGAGACTTCGGCTTCCCCGAACCCGGCGCGCCGAGGCGTAGTAAAACACCATGGGCCGTCTTCGGGACGCATCGTCCCGGACACCTTCAAAACCGAATGGTGAAATGCGCATGGCGGGGCGCGCCTTCCTCCCAATGATGCTCCACCTGTTTCACGGAAGCGCCGGACGGACCCTGCCTGCACCACGCCAGCATGGTCTCCAGAATGGGCCGCGTTCCTTCAAAGACGGCTTCCACCCGGCCATCGGGCAAATTGCGCACCCAGCCGGTGAGGCACAAGGCTTCCGCCTGGGACTGGGTGGCGTAGCGAAACCCCACGCCCTGCACCCATCCTTCGATCCAGACATGCAGCCGCATCGTTTCCATGGCACGCACCATCCTTGACGCGCTGTTCCCGGGCGGGGCATAACCCTCCGCCCGGCCGGAGGCGCGCTTAATCCAGTGAAGCGAGGTACCGCTCCCTAAATTCCGGAAACGCCAACGCCACCGAGGAGACACTGGCTTCCAATGCCACTTGGGGGTCCACATTTTCTATGCTTGGCTGAATCACGGACAACATTCTCCGATCATTCAGTTGGATGGCGAGCTTGAATATAAGATTTTTCAGCCGCACAAGGACATCTTCCGGCTTGACTTTGCTGTTACTGTCCACTTTGATTTCCGATTTGTCAATTCGAAGCAAGGATTGAAAAACGGTAAGCGCGGACGGATCATCGCTCATGAGCATGGAGGCCGCATTTTGCGCACGATAGAGCAAATTCGGCTCCGTGGGGTCCTCCCGGCGCGCGAGCCGCTGGCGCAAATACTGCGTGGCGTCCCATTCATTCTCCCGGGCAAGTATCAACGCCACATCGGGTTTCAACGTCGGCACCGTATCAAGGATTTCCTTCAATAGCTTCGCGCCCATGGGGTCTTTCAGGTCGTGCAACACAATGCCGATGCGGTAGCGTTCCTGCGTGTCGGCGTCTTTCAGGCGGAGTTTCATCTGCTCGATAATGTCGTCGCCGCCCAACTGAACCAGGGCGAAAACCGCGGCATCATGCTTGATTTCGTTGGATTCACCGAGCATCGCGATAAGCCGGGGGATAATCTCCCGGTCGCCCAAATACGCCAAGGCCCGGGCCGCGGGCCCGGACAACTCGCCCGCGCGGTCCTGCAGCATCGAGGTGAGCACGGGAATGGCATCCCGGTAATTGGACAGGCCCGACAATCGTGCCGACTTGGTGCGGATGGCCCGGTTGCCGCTCTCCAGTCCCTCGCGCAGCAAGGCGTCGGCGGGCTTTTCGCCCACATAGAAAAGCGAGGTCGCGGCGTCCAATCGCACTTGTAGTTCATTCGAGGCCAGCAAATCCTTCAGATACTTGATGGCTTCCTGATCGCCATGCAGGGCAAGAAGCGTGGCGGCCCGGATTTTCCGATCCTGGTTCTCGTTGGAAGCACCGTAAATTTCCTTGACCCGCACCCACACCCGGTCGAGCACTTTCTGGTCTTCCGCCCGCAACGCGCCATGCTTGGGCAGAATGATTTTCTCCTTCTCCACTTTTCCACCCTGGACCTGAATCTCCTGCACGTCCTCATTCAGGTAGGTGAACCGTTCATTGGCCTCCGTCAGCACGGTGAATTCCGCGGGGTGAACCTCGATAACCCGCAGGTTGGCGTCTTTCGCGCCTTTCACCTTGAGGACAACGGTCACCATGGTGGGGGTGTTCACGATGTCCGAGAGCGAAACGCCGGGCGCGCCCGTAACCGGGACGCCGGCCGCGCCCGCCCATCCAGTCACCGCCGCCAGCACTGTCAAGATAATCACATATCGCATATTTCAGTCCCCTTGGCACGCATTGCACTCAATGCAGTTCCAGTTTTTCTTCCTTGATTACTTTATCCAAAAACCGCTTGGCCGTATCCACAGAAGGAACAAACGGGTTAATCACCAGGGCTTGCAGGGCATGCTCATACGATTTATGCCGAACCGCTTCGACCGCCAATTGCTCGCTCTCTTTAACGGAAAGAAACATACCCCGCAACACGCCGGGCAGGCTCCCCACTTTGTGGGGCCGAATCCCGTGCCGGTGGATGCCGGCGGGTATTTCCACACTGCAATTCTCGGGCAAATCCCGGATGGACTGCTCGTTTCGGATGCACACAATCAGCTCCCGTTCCTGCTCGCGTTCCAGTGCCTCGATTAACGGGATGATAATCTCTTCATACCACACGGCATTCCGCTGACGGGTCAATTCGGGGATTTCATTGAGGTGTTCATTCTCATACAACGCCAGAATCTGTTTTTCCGCCTCGAAAAGGATTTCGGACCGGGACGGCAGGCATCCTTGCTGTTTCTTGAGCATTTCATCCCGCCGGAAATACGCGCAAGTAGCCGGCGTGGGAATCATGCGGAACAATTCTATCAAATCGTAATCGAAATCATCATCGGGACGGGCCTCCAGCATTTCAAGCAAATGGCTCATGCGGCTCCGGTTGTCAATGCGGACATCCTGAATCCATCCGAAATGATACAGGCCCAGATAATCAACATGGAGGTTGTCCGGAGCATGCTGGAGCAGGGCGGCGACTTTCTTGCAATAAACCGTGGGCAGTTCACACACGCCAATGGTTTTCAGGCGGCTGTATTTGATCAAGGCCTCCACGACAATGCCCATGGGATTGGTCATGTTGATGAATATGGCGTGCGGGTTGCATTCTTCGATCCGTTGCGCGTAGTCAAACACAACGGGCAGGGTGCGCAGCGCGTTGGCAATCCCCCCGGGCCCCATGGCGTCACCGCCGAGCATGTCAAACGCCCGCGGGAGCATTTCATCGCGCATGCGGGCCTGCCATCCGCCCACGCGAATGTGATTGAGGATAATCCGGGCGCCCGTGACGGCCTCGGCCAGATCGGAGCAGGGAATCACTTTCGCGGGAAAACCGCTCTTATCAATCAGACGCTGGCAGAACCGGGCCACCACCTCCAGTTTCCTGCTGGGGGGGGCAAACAGCACGAATTCCTTTATGTTCAGATTCCGGGATATCGCCGCATAAATGAATTCCGGAATATACACGCTGCTGCCGCCGAGAATGGCGGCCCGTTCCATCGCGCCGTTTGATCCTCCGCTGCCCATGTCTCGTCCGTTGCGCGCCATGCGTTATCGTCCTGCCTCACATTCCTTTACACACACGCTCTTACAACCACGCTATTGAGGCTACCTATTATCCGCCGTCAAAGTCAAGAACATGGCGCACTCAAGAGGCGCAAAAACGCTCATGGCGCCGCCGGGCCGATGCACAAGGCGGCCAATTCCCATTTGCCATGTTCGCGGAGAAGCGAGGCGGTAAAGGGAAAATCACCGATCCCGAACGCGAGCGAGGAAAATTTCCATACGCCCCGGACCGCCGCCACGCCGTGTTGCAACGAACACTCCTCGATGTTCATGACCGACTTGGCGGCAGGCCCCCACAATACGGCCGTATTCAGCATGGTGACCAGATAGTCAAACCGGTCAAACGTGAAATATTCCCCGTTCATGGTGGCCGCCGCGACGGAACAGGGCGCGGGCCGGAAGCTTCCGTAGAGTTCTTCCGTTTGCGCCTTGATAAAACATTGCTCCCAAACCCGCAACACCGCATCCACGGCCTGCGCCTCCGCCGGTTCCGGATCGGGTCCTTGGGGAACCAAGGTGAGCGAGGTATAACGCCAGGAATGGCCGGGGCCGTCCTGAACGGCCCCAAATACCGCCCGCCAGTGTTCCTGGCCGCCGGAGAGATCAAACGCGCCCACGCTGAAACATCCCGCGGGCTGTATCGTTTTCCGCGTTATTTTAAGGTTGGCCGGAAATTGAAGCGGCGCCCCGCCGCCAGGCAACGATTTCAGGCCGCTACGCGTGAAAACCGGGGTTTTCCCGGCCTGTGGGAGGATCAAGGCCGCCGTCTGGGAACTGAACAAGGTCCACAACGCCGAGGTATTTTTCGAGAACACGGCACAGGTGTCCTCCAGCAGTTGGTCCACGGTGGGTGGAGTTGCCGGGGCGGTTTCCGGAACAGACCGCAACGCCTCCATCAACGAGGGGGCCTCATGGTCTCTGGCAACGATATACAACGGACTGCGGGTAGCGTTTCCTGGCGGCGCGACAGGATTGCCAAACCGGTCGAAGCATTGAATGGACGCCGGGAGGGGGCGAGGAAGTTCCTCAGGGTCTTCCCCATGGGCAAAGAGCGCCACCACCGTTGCCGGCGCAGGCGCAAAGGGCCTGTTTTGGTCATGGTGAAAGACCATCGCGGTGATGTCATGGGCGGGTGCAAGACGTTGTACAAAAGAAGCCCCGTCCACAAAATGCGCCAAGGCCGCGAGCGCGCTGTGCATGGGCCGCATCAGAAATCCGGGTTCCACCATCATATGCGTGGCGGTTCCATGCCGGGGTTGTTCATGCATGGAATAGCTGATGAACCGCGTGTTGCCCGAAGCCATGATGCCAAGATACAGACGCGCATAGGCATCCGCGCCGCGCCCCCAATCCCCCATGATGGCGGGGTCGGCGAACGAAAAGAAGGAACCATGAAACATGGTCACGTCAATACCGCCCTCGGAACAGAAAAGCGGGCGCGGCGGGCCGTATTTCGCCTGCTCGTTATTGATGCGCGCCGTGACACGGGCGATGGAGTCGTTGGGGCGCCCTTGCAGATTGGGATCGTAGCGGTGCCAGGTGGCGGTATCGTAATAAGGATACGCGCCAAAGGAAAGCACCGAGGCCTCCCAAAAGGGCGGGTAGGTGTCCAGACCCGCTATGGTGCACTCGGGATTGGCTTGTTTGGCTTCTTCATAGGCCGCTTTCAACAATTTGCTGTATAACGGGGGAGACCCTGCCTGAAAGAACCGAAAAAGGTCCCACGGCTCATTCCACACCTCCCAGGCATCAATCACCCCCCGGTAATGCCCCACCATGGCGCGCACGTAGTTCTTCCAATGCCCGATATCTTTTGGGGCGCGGTAGATGCTCCAATAACCGCTGTCGGTGTCACCGCTTTCCCAGGCGGGCGCGCCGTCCAGCATCCCCAACACGCAGAGGCCGTGTTTTTTGGGCAAGGACAGTTTTTCATCAAACCACACCCATTTCCCC
>CAYXPO010000071.1:0-12850 GCA_964466925.1 uncultured Nitrospirales bacterium | reverse complement strand
AAGCCCGCCGGGGCCGCGGGCACTCCCATTTTGTTCGCCTAATGGGACGGGGCCGGGAACCCGCCCTTTGCCGACGCCAACAACGGCACGGGCCTCTTCTACTGGCAAACCACCCCGGTGGATGCAGGGGTGTACACGTTGCGCATCCGTTCCATGCTGGGGGCGGACGAGGCGTATCAGGACGTGCAGATTATTGTTGGCGAAGCCTATTTGGCGCCGGAAGCGCGCAATCTTCGGCTCAGCACCGGCACCCCCAACGAAAATCCCGCGTTAAGCCGCACGGTGGACGCCAACCGTCCCTTGATTGCCTCCTATGACTACTATCATCCCCAAGCCGCCGAGGATCCTGAACTGTATGGGGAAGGACCTTCCATTATTTACTGGTACAAGAACGGGCAAATCGTGAGCGCGTATACCGGAAGCCTGACCGTTCCAGCCTCCGCCACGCGCGGCAATGACCGTTGGTGGTTCCGTGTCCTTCCCATCACGGCGGATTATTGGGCCGGAGATGAAGCGGTTTCGCCGATTGTCACCATCATCAACCTTCCGGAAGTGCTTTCCGTGACCCCGAATTTCGGGCCGGAACTCGGCGGCAATAGTGTGCGCGTGGTCGGTGCGTCGCTTACCGGCGCGTACAACGTCAAATTTGGCGGCGTGCCCGCGGGAAGTATAATCGCCCTAGACAAAAACACCCTCGAGGTCAAGGTTCCCCTGCACATGGCGGCCACCGTGGATGTCACCGTAACCACCGCCGCCGGCACGG
This sequence comes from uncultured Nitrospirales bacterium, assembly GCA_964466925.1. Classification (GTDB taxonomy): domain Bacteria; phylum Hydrogenedentota; class Hydrogenedentia; order Hydrogenedentales; family CAILVY01; genus CAILVY01. The sequence continues at coordinate 12,087 of CAYXPO010000071.1, read as the reverse complement.
GGCGCTTGGCGGAAGCCTTCACCTATCAGGCGGAAGCACCCGTTCCCCCGGTAAAAACCACCACCTTTATGGGATGTGCCCCTGTTCAAGCACGCTCGGGCGGCATTTGGGGCGATGTGCTCCTGATGGGGGCGCTCGCCGGATTGCTGGCCGGGATGCTTCGCGGAAAATCCCGCCGCGCTGATTAGCCAAGCAGGGTAAGGCGTTGCTATAATGCCCAGCGCCGCTGTTGCATGATGCACGGCGGCGTTGGTGTATTTCGCCGATAACGCCCGGAAAATATCGGCTCCACAATGTGTAACCTGAGGATGGAATTGTGCTTGCCCTGTTCATGGCATTGATGGTAACGGCGGACCCGTCCGGGCTTATAGCCTTTGTCGCGGGGGCCGGCCCCGAAGAACACTGCGTGTGCGTGATGGAGGCCGCTTCCGGAAACATCACGCGGCTTGGGCCGGGAGCGTGTGATGGCGCCCCGCATTGGTCTCCCGATGGCCAATGGCTGGCCTTTGAAAGCAGAAACGGCGAGGGACTCGGCATCCGGGTCGCCAAGGCGGACGGCTCGGAAAGCCGGGCCTTGACCCACCAGTATGAATGGAACCGCTATCCCCGCTGGTCCGCGGACAGTCAACGGCTGGTTTATTCCGCGGCCTCCGGAACGGTTCTGGAACATTTTGCCGTGGTCTATGATTTGACCACGAATACGGAAACCGTTTGGAATGGGGGCAAGCCCGGCGTGCTCCGCCCCGTGTGGCTGCCCAATCTGGGACTGATGAAAGCCCTGAACCCCGACGAGGGCTTTTCCTGGGAGGGGGTGGATACGCAGAAATTTATCCTCGAAGCATGGCAATATGGGGGCATCATTGCCATGGGGCTTGCCGGGGAGCCGGGGAAGTACAGTACGGAACCCCTGCTCCTTACCCCTTCGCAAGCCGCCCCCCTGCTGCAATTGCTCACCAAGGACAGCCTGCGCTACGCGGATTGGGCCATGGAATCCTCCCCCAAAGGCGACCGCATCGCCTTTGAGTCCAATGACGGAGGCGACCGGGAACTGTATGTCATCAGTAAACGCGGGATTGCCGATGTGACCAATCACCGCGCCGCCGACTGGAACCCCGTCTGGTCTCCCGACGGGAAATGGATCGCCTTTGAATCGTTCCGGAATGGGCGCCGGGGCGTATACCGCGTCTTTCCCGATAATGCCCGCATTTTCCCCGTCGCCTGTGGCGAGGCATTCGATTGTTGGAGCCCCACATGGTCGCCGGATGGACAATCCATTGTTTGTGTTTCCGATCAAGGCGGTGCTCCGGACCTATATCTGTATGATGTGGAATCCGGGGAACATCACGTGCTTTCCGCTCAACCGGGTCCCAAATTCGCGCCCGCATGGCGGCCAAAGGTGAAATCATGAACCGCAAAGCGCGTCATACACGGAGAAAATTGATCACTGGGTGGATAACCCTGGGTGTTCTGCTGCTTGCCGCCGTGGCCAACGCCCGGAACAACGATGGAACGCTCTCCCTCATTCAAACCCCCAATAACGGCATCCCGGCCATTGTTGCCCCCGGAAAGACCTTCGAGGCCGTTATTAAAGAGCATGCGGACCTTCGGCTCTCCAATGGCCCACAGGAGTTTGCGCTATCCTCTTCCTATACTGATCTGCCCGGGGGAACGGTTCAGGCGGTGTGTACCGTGCCCATGGAGACCCCTGAAGGGACCTACTCCCTCCTGGCGGCCACCGGCGGCGGCGTCACCGACCAAAACAACCGTGCCGTCTTTATTCGCGCCGCCTATCCCGAAGTCTACCCCATCGCGCACATCAGCGATACCCACATAGGCCGCAGTGACGCCGCCGCGAATGCATTGCGTGCCATTTTTCAGGCCGTGAACTCGTCCGACGCCCTGTTTGTGGCCATCACGGGCGACCTTACCGACAATGGCGCTCCGGAGCAATTCAATGCCTTCCTGGCCCTGCTCGATACCTGTGCGCTTCCCACCTTTGTTTGTCCGGGAAATCACGATCGGACGGCGGAACATTATGAGACCTTCTTTGGCCCCTTGACCTACCAATTCCAATTCGGTCAGGACGGCTATCTGTCCTTTGACACGAAGGATTTCTGCATTGCGGACGAAATGGGGCCGCAGGACAGCGCCCTTGAGCGTTACCGCCGTCTCTTGAAACCCTGCCGATGGACCATTGGCCTGACCCACCGGTATGATCCGATGATGGGCATGCGCAGCCAATTAGTCCTTTTTGTGGACAACCCCCTCGATGTGCTGCTCTTCGGGCACTGGCACCGGGAGAATAAAGAAGATGAAAAGGTTGTTCCTTGGGGTAATACACGGTTCTATGTCGTGCCTTCCGCCATGGAGGGCGCGTACCGCATTCTCGATGTCACCGTCAAAGGCCTGTTGCCCCGGCCCGTCCAAACCGCGGGCGCTCCGGCGAAATAAGCGGCATGCCTTGACTGCCGGCGGAGGCAGGATGAACGTCTAGACAGAATGGCAGGAGGCGCAAGCAGTGCTGGGTACCGAAGAGGGTCGCCCCTCCCGTGCCGATAAGGCGCACGGGGGCGACACCAAAACGCTGGAAGCCGCCGTGCAGGTGTTGTCCGGCAAACGCAGGAAGGGGTTGAGCGCCCTGCTGCCCTTTCTGGGACCCGCTTTTGTGGCCAGCGTGGCCTACATTGATCCCGGCAATTTCGCCACCAATATTGCGGGGGGCGCGCGTTTCGGTTATACCCTCGTGTGGGTCATTCTGTGCAGCAACCTCATGGCGATGCTGCTCCAGTCCCTGTCCGCCAAGTTGGGCATCGTTACGGGCCGCAATCTCGCCGAGATGTGCCGTGAACGTTATTCGAAGCCCGTGGTGTGGGGTTTGTGGGCGCTGATGGAACTCGTGGCGATGGCCACGGACCTCGCGGAGTTTCTCGGGGCCGCGCTGGGATTCAATCTATTGTTCGGAGTCCCCTTGTGGATCGCCGGACTCCTCACCGCGCTCACCACCTTCGCCATGCTGGCCCTCGAACGCCGCGGATTCCGCAAACTGGAGGCCCTGATTACCGCGCTGGTGGGCGTGGTGGCCGCATGTTATGTCGTCGAAATTTTCCTGTCGAACATTCATTGGAAAAGCGTGGCGATCAGTCTCGCACGGCCGCATTTCGCGCCGGGCGATGAATTAACCGAAAGCCTGGTGCTGGCGGCCGGCATCCTGGGGGCCACCGTTATGCCGCATGTCATCTTCCTGCATTCCGCGCTGACCCAGGGCCGCATCCGCGTATCGAACCCCGCGCAACAACGGAAACTTTTTCACTATGAAATCATGGACGTGGTGATTGCCATGGGGCTGGCGGGGTTCGTGAATGCCGCCATGCTGATTATGGCCGCGGCCACCTTCCATGAACCGGGGCTTGTTCAGGAAGGCAAAATCGAAGAAGCGTACCTGACTTTGCAGCATACCCTGGGGCCGCTGGCCAAATACGCCTTCGGCGTATCGCTGCTCGCGGCCGGGTTGTCCTCCTCGGCCGTCGGCACCATGTCCGGCCAGGTCATCATGCAGGGCTTTTTGAATTATCACATCCCCGTGTGGCTGCGCCGGTTTATTACAATGGCCCCCGCGCTGGTCATCATTCTCCTGGGCTTCGATCCCACGCATACCCTGGTGCTCAGCCAGGTGATCCTGAGTTTCGGCCTGCCCTTCGCCGTGGTGCCCCTCGTGGTGTTTACGGCGCGCGGAACCATCATGGGGCCGATGGCGAACCGGAAAATCACCACTGGAATCGCGGCCGGCGTGGCAACGCTTATCATCGCACTCAATATGTTTTTGCTCTATCAGATTTTGTTGGGAAAATAGACATGGCGCGTAATGCAATTACGGAAAGCGGAAGAATATGTTTCAGCATTTGTTAATCCCATTGGATGGTTCCCCCATGGCGGAAGCCGTCGCGCCCTCCGCCGGGCGTCTGGCGGGAACAACCGGTGCGCGTGTCACCCTGCTCCATGTCATCGAAGCCCACACCTCCGGCGAGATACACGGCGGCCATCATTTGACCGAGCGGGAAGAAGCGGAAGACTATCTGCGGAACATGGCCGCGAAGTATTTCCGCGGAGCCGCGAACGTCTCCTGGCACGTGCATGCGCGCGAAGTGCACGACGTGGCCCACAGCGTCTCGGACCATGCCGATGAGTTTGTGCCCGACCTGATCGTGATGTGCGCCCACGGGCGTGAAGGATGGTGGCAATGGTACAAGGGCACACTGGCGCACCAGGTGGTGAAACAAAGCACCGCCCCGGTTCTTCTGTTCCGATGGATGGACACCCTGTCCCCGGAATTCCCCTTCAAACGCGTGTTTATCCCGCTGGACGGCGATCCCACCCATGAAGCGGGCATCGAGGCCGGCATCGAACTGGCCCGGCTCAGTCTGGCCCCCGTTGACCTCCTGCAAGTGGTCCCCACCTGGTCCACCTTGTCCCGCACGCACGGCGGCCTCACCCGAAGCCACATGCCCGGCGCGACCCAGGCGGTCCTCGATCTCGCCGAAGAACAGGCCCGCGAATACCTCGCGGCGAAACTACAGCGCCTGCTGGACCTTGGCATCTGCGCCAAGGCCTCCGTGGCGCGCGGCGAACCTCTCGAAGAAATCTCCCGCTATGTCCAGCAAACCCATCCCGATCTCATCGTCCTCGGCACCCACGGGAAAATCGGCACCCAAGCCTTCTGGGAAGGCAGCCTCACCCAGCGCCTCCTTGAAACCTGCCACAGCACCTTCCTGCTCGCTCCGGCGGTGTAGCGTTTGATGCAATCTCGCTAAATATATCGTTACGTGCCCATATCACCACTCCTGAAAAGAAATAGCGCTTAAGATAAACCCTTATACCATGGCGCATTGATCGTTCAGAGACCTTATTTTACATCGAGCCGGTAGAGGCAGATGCTCAGGGGCGGCAATTCGAGCGCCGCGCCGAGGTTTTGCACCGGATCTTCCTGGATCACCACTTGGGGTTCCTTGCCGGGTTCGTTAAAGGATTTCGGTTCCGTGCCGGTGATCATCCAGCGGGTGCCGGAACCGGTGAACGCGGCGCCCATCACCCGGAACGGAACCGATTGCGCTTCGGTGGCGGCATTCACAATACCCACGGTAATTGCGGACCGGTCCTCGGTCCAGGCGGCCATCGCGTCAACCGGTCCTTCGGGACAGTTCACCGCGATGGGGGTAACACCAAATTCATTGCGATAAAGCTTTAGCACGAGGCCGGTGGTATCGAAGGCGGCGGCGGTCTTGCTGGTTTTGATGGCCCCGATCACGTTCACCGTCTGCGCGTAATTCGCCATAAACACCGTATCGCTGTTGCGGTAATATTCATGCAGGCCCATGGCGATGCCCAGCGCGTCCTTGAGGAAATACCGCGTACCGATTTCCCCATAGAGGTCCGGGCCATACCAATAGTTCCATTCATCCATGCAAATGGGGATGTGTTTTCCCGCCAGGGCGGGAATCTTGGCGTGATACTCGCGGTGCGCCTTGACCTTCGCGCGGATATTGTCCGGGATTTGCCGCACATGCGCCAGCAGATTCGGCTTTTCCCCGCAATAGAAGTGTTCGCTCAACAGGTCCATGTTCCCGGCGCATTGGGAAAGCATCATTTCGCTCCAGGGACCCGTGGCGCCCACGCCGATGAGTTTGATGGCCGGGTCTTTCGCGCGCATGGCCTCTGCGAAGGTGTTGTGCTTTTTCACATACTCCTCCAGCGGGATATGGCCCAATTGCCAATCTCCATACATTTCATTTCCGATGCCCCACCATACCACGCCATAAGGATCGGGATTCCCGTAGGCCGCGCGGATCAGTCCCATGGGCGTTTCCAGTCCGCCGTTGGCGTATTCGAGTTCTTCCAGTGCCAGCGATACATCGCCCAGGCCGCTGTTCACCACAATATACGGCTCCGCCTTCACTTCCCGGCAGAACGTCATGAACTCATCCAAGCCGAAATCGTTGTGTTCCACGCCTTTCCACGCGGGATTTTTCCGCGGCGGACGCTTGTCCGGATTGCCCAACCCATCCTTCCAGTTGTACCCGCTCACAAAATTGCCGCCCGGCCAGCGGTACACGGGCGCGTTCAATTTCTTCAGAAGGGCGAGCGTATCCGGGCGCATGCCATGCACATTGTCCGCGGGCATAAGCGACACCGCCCCCACCAACACGGCGCCTTTCCCGCGGGCCGCAATCTCCAGCCGCCCCGTCTCCGTGTTGGCCCCCGCGGTAAAGCGCAAAGGATAGGTGCTGTATTTTTCATTGAGTGTCGCGATGCGCAGGCTCTGCCGGTTCGATTCACCCTCCCCCCAGACCAGCGCCACCTCGACCGGCCCCGCCCCCTTGGTCCCGGCCAGAATAACCCGTCCGGTATAGGCTTTTCCTTCCACCAGCCCCAACCCGCCCTGGGCAATGCCGGCCGGGGCGATAAGCCGCGGCGTATGCGCGCCCACAAACGGGTTTTCCGTCGTCATCTCCACCGGGCCCACCGCCTGCCAGGGCGATTCCGCCGCGCTTACGGGATAGAAGAATTTCCGGTCTTCCAACACTTCGGCCCAAATGCCGCCGTAAATGCAACGCCCGAGATGCTCAATGAACTGGCTGTACACATACTTCGAGATGGGCGTGCCGGTTTGTGCGGCATCCAGGGTAATAAGATTCGGCGCCGGAGGAGGCGTTTTTGCGGCTTTCTCCTTGCTCGCGGTGCTGCACCCAACACACAGCAACAGTGTCAGTGGAAAAACCAAGAGGGCGTATCGCAACATGTCCCGGACCTCCAAAAGTTGATTCCTGCGGTGCATTATACCTATTGTGTTCGGTATAAAAGAAACCGAAACCAACCAGAAGGAGTTTCTCATGGGAAAAGGAGATCGGAAAACCAAAAAGGGCAAAATCTTCCGCGGCAGCCACGGCAACACCCGCAAAAAAAACAAAAAGAAAACCATTTCACCCAAGACTTCCCCCGCCCAGTAAGCAAACCGTGCGCAAAGGCGGTGGTTCGGCAAATACCAAGTGAAATGCCGTGTTTCTCTGGTCTTTTCGGCACCGGGCGGTTTGAACGCCGAAATCATCTTGGTTGGATGGAAAAAGAGAAACGCCGTCGCCACGAGAGAGAGAGGGGGAGGCGGGAAGGCGACGGCGTGATTGCCACACGCAGGGGTGAACTGCGGCGGTTAGAGAGCAGGCTTAATCGAGGTTGAACAGGTTCCGAAAAAAGTCAATGAAAATGTTCCATTCCTCGGTGAAAAAGGCCACGATGTCGTTCCAGAAATCTCCGCATTTCATGTTCATGTTCCTTTCGTTTTTTTCTTTATCCCTTGCGATGTGTTTTCCGTCATCTCTGCGGCCACATCGTTTCTATCTAAATGTACCGCCCAGACCTGGATTTGTTACACGTCCCGCGCGCTTCTTTTTTTAAGCACCTGGAAAGTGGTATAAACAATTGATATTCAAGGTGTTGTGCATCATTGGATATGGAGCGGAAGTTCAGTGTTTTCGGGCGGATTGTCATGTAATGCATGGAAAGATTGGAGGATGCGCTGTGAGATATGCATATGGGCTGATGATGCTGGGATGGGCCATCATAATGGCGGGTGCGCTGGCGGACCCCGTGGAATTGCCGGATGTTTTTCCTTCGCCGCAGGCAATGCAATGGGCGGGCGCGGGGCCGGAGTGGCTTTCCTTGGATGCCTTGAACACCGTGTTTATGGCGGGGGCGCTTTCCGAGAGCACTCAGGAAGGGCTGGCGGGGATCAACGCGCGTCTGTTGGAATTGGGAAAACCCGCCCTACAGAACACTGCGAATGGTTCTGCGCCCGGTCTGAAGTTATTTCTGGAACCTGTGCTGGACATGGATCGCGCCTTTGGGGAACTGCCGGCTCCCCATGAACAAGGATACCGGCTGGCGGTAACGCCCAATAGCGTGATTCTCCTGGGCAAAGACCAGCCGGGACTGTACTATGGGTTGTTGACGTTGCGGCAACTGCTCCGGAACGATGGCCGCATCCCCCGCGTAATTATTTCCGATTGGCCCGATTTTCCGGTGCGCGGGACCTATATCGGCTATGCCGATCCCCTTCCCCGCATCGCTGAATTTGCCTCCAAGAAATTGAATCTGGTTCTATTTGAGAACGGGGACTTTTTCCATCTGGACAATCCCGAATTGCTCGCCAAGTGGCAGGCTATTTTCGCGGCGTGCCGGAAACAGTGCATCGAACCCGTGCCGGAAGTTCAGAGCCTCGGCTGGGGGCATCTGGTGCTGGCGATGGAACCGCGCGCGGCGGAAGGCATGACGGCCGAAAAAATGAAGCTGGTGGCGCGCCAGGGAACGCTGCACGCGGAAGAACATCCGGCGCCGCCGGATGCGGTGCTCATCAACGCGGGATTTGAAGACGCGGCGGAAGCATCCGTTCCGGACTGGGCGGTGGAAGCCGGGGGCGATTTCATTCGCGCGGATAACGAAGTGAAACACGAGGGCCGGAACAGCCTCCGCATCCACCGGGAGGAGAAAGGCACGATGCGTGCCTGGCAGGATGTGGTGTGCCTGCCAAACGCGCGGTATGAGCTCTCGTGTTTTTTGAAAACACAGGATATCCAGGGCGCGGGCGCGTATATCGAAGTGTATGGTTTGGAACCGTCCGGGGAATTGGGCAAGCTGCTCAAACCGGTTCCCGGGATGGCGGGCACCCAGGATTGGCGGCGGACGGCGGGGGAATTCGCCACGGAACAGTATGCGCGGTTGCGGGTCTATCTCCGCATACAAGAGGCCACGGGCACGGCGTGGTTTGATGAAGTCATGGTGAGGGGCCTGCCCGTTTTCCAGCCATTCGCACATGCGCTGATTACCGAAGCCGCGCCCCTGGTCCTCACGGACGCCGAAGGAAAACACACCTTCCGTGAAGGAACGGATTACAACATTACGGGTGGGAGTCCCAAGGAACCTGTTCAGATAACGCTTCCGCCCGGTGGAAGTATTCATGAGGGCGAAACGGTTCTGGCCACGTTTACCTACGCGCCGCCGGACAGTGTGACGTGTTGTCCGTCCGAGCCGTTGTATCAGCGGATCATGAAAAAGACCCTTCAGACCGTGATTCGCGAGTTGAAGCCCCGCTACCTGCACATCGGCCACGATGAACCGCGCGTGCTCAATCGCGACCTGCGCTGCACAAACCGCCAGCTGAGCAATGCCGAATTGTTCGTGGACGACATCATGCGCATGCGGGAATACGTGATGGAGGCCGATACAAACGTCCGCATGATGATGTGGGACGATGCCATCAGCCCCCACCATAACGCCCCTGCATTGGGCATGGAAAAGGCCGCGGAAATGCTTCCCAAGGACATCATCCAATGCCTGTGGTGGTATGACTATCCGGACCCGAAGCAGATAGTCGAAAACAAGGCCAGATTCTTCCTTGATTTGGGTTTTGAAATAACAGGCTCGCCCTGGTTCAATCCGGATAACGCCAAGCACTGGGCGCGCGTGCTCGACGAACACCGGAAAGAGACCCCGCGCGCCTTGGGCATACTCTATACCAGTTGGGGCGAGGTTCCGGAACCCTGGAAGGCCCTCGATACCGCCGCGGAATGCGCCTGGAATGTTGCGGCGTCGAAATAGATGATTAAACAGCAGGCCGGGGCGGTTTCGGCCTGCTGTTTTTTGGAAGGTGGCGGAATCTTCCCAGAAGATGCGGTTGGTGAAGACCCCTATGGAATCATTGCTCACTTGCACGGCACCGCCTTCAAGGGACGAATTGTTCGAGAAGGTACAGTTGGTAACCGTGGGAGACGCTGCGGCAGTCTCCAATCCGCCACCGCCATGCATCGTGGCCGTATTGACGGAAAAGGTACACTGCGCAACAGCCCTTGACCCACCGGTGGTACTTAGCCCGCCCACCGTGAGGCGCGCGCCCGTGGCCTGTCCTCGCGGCATGCAAATTCCCTTCAAATAGTGTTACCCTAATGTTTAATAAACGTGTGACATGGCCCATGAATTGCATCCATTATACTTAGAGGCAGGCATTTGAATATGGCGGAAACAAACAAACAGACGTCCCCGGCATCCATTCTACAAACCATGGTGGATGCCACTCTGGATTCGGTCCGGATAACCGATATTCACACCCACTTGTTCTCCCCGGCCTTTGGCGAATTGCTGCTGTGGGGAATTGACGAGGTGCTCACCTACCACTATCTGGTGGCGGAGTATTTCCGGGCCTCGGAGATGCCGTATGAACACTTTTGGGCGCTGAACAAACAACAACAGGCGGACGCGATCTGGGAAACGCTTTTTATACGGCGGACGCCGCTCAGCGAGGCCTGCCGGGGTGTGGTGACGGTGCTGCAGAAACTGGGCCTGGAAGCGTGCGCGAAAGACCTGCGCGGATACCGTGAATGGTACGCGCAACAGAACGCGGAATCGTTTATTGACCTCGTGTTCAAGACGGCTGGATTGAAAAGCGTGGTCATGACCAATGACCCGTTCGATCCGCTGGAACGCCCGGTGTGGGAACGGCGGGCGGCCATGGACCCGCGGTTTCACGCGGCGTTGCGCATTGATCCCTTGCTGAATGACTGGCCGAATGCTTGCGCGAAATTGCAGGGCTGGGGCTATGCCGTGGACCCGGCGTTCTCCATGACCGCGCAAAAAGAGGTCCGCCGTTTCCTCTCCGAGTGGATCACCCGGATGAAGGCGTTGTATATGGCCGTGTCGTTGCCGCCGGACTTTGCGTTCCCGGAGGATTCCGCGCGGGCGAAACTTATCGAGACCAGCGTGCTTCCGGTGGCACGCGAATTCAACATTCCGTTTGCCTTGATGATTGGGGTGAAACGGCAGGTGAATCCCGCCTTGAAACTGGCCGGGGATGGCGTGGACAAGGCGGACGTGGGGGCCTTGGAGCGGTTGTGCGCGCAATTTCCCCGGAACAAGTTCATGGCCACGTTCCTGTCGCGGGAAAACCAGCATGCGTTGAGCGTGACCGCGCGGAAATTCCGCAATCTGCTGGTGTTCGGCTGCTGGTGGTTCCTGAACAATCCCAGTTTCATCCGTGAAATGACCCGGATGCGCATGGAACTGCTCGGGCCCTCCTTCATTCCGCAACATTCCGATGCGCGCGTGCTGGATCAGGTGATTTACAAATGGACCCATTCCCGCGCGGTTATCAAGGAAGTGCTGCGCGAGAAATACACCGATCTCGCGGCCTCCGGCTGGCAGGTTACGGAAGAGGAGATTCGGCGGGACGCGGAAATGCTCTTGGGCGGCAATTTCTGGGATTTTTTGAACGGCAAAGTATGAGGAATGGGCGGTTTTGCGCTCTATTTCCGCATGTGCGTATAAATACCGCGCGCAACACCGGCAAATCGCACCACCGCCACTTTGTGATGTTGTGCGCGTTTATTTGGGCAATGACAGGAGTCCGGCATAGCCCAAGGGGGCGTAGGCGGTGGTTTGCCCGAACCGTATTTTTTGCGGGGTGCTCATGACGGGCTGCAAATCCGTGAGGGAGGGCGTGCCGGAGAAGTCGTAGCGGGCCACGGCGCCGCCGCCCACGGTAAGGAACACGCTGTTGGCGGTGGCATCCACCAGATACACCCAGTCGGAAGAGACTTTCACGGACTTGCCAAAGGCCACTTCCCCTGATGCGGAGACATTGACGGCGGACAGTTTATATCCGTTGTCGTAGGTGGTGTAATAAATGTGCGCGCCGCGTCCGGTGAGTGTTCCGGCATCCGAGAGCAACTCAAGTTCGTCAATGGGCGTAACCTGTTCGCCGCCGGTCCATTGAACGGAATGTATCGAACGGGTGAAGGACCAATCCCATCCGCCGGTGAATTGGGAATCTTCAAGGACGAGCACGCCGCTGGCGGCGTTATATTGAACAAAGCTTCCGGGGACGTTGGCCAGGGGTCCCATCGTGGGGACCGAAGGATTAAAGGCGCTGATGAAATTGGCCACGTATTGGCGGCCGCGCAGGTCGGACCCTGCGGATTTTTTGGTGGAGAGGTACAACATATCGCCGGATTGATGGATGGCATCCACCCAGTCGTACCCCAGTCCCAC
>CAYXPO010000070.1:11368-12860 GCA_964466925.1 uncultured Nitrospirales bacterium | reverse complement strand
GTGCCGGGACAATTTCATCCGCAGCGGGAACTGCGGCCTTGGCATTACGGACATCGCCCCGATGTCCGATATCCATATCATGGGCATTGGAAGTGTGTTGTTGGAGGGCGCGGACCATCCGAGGGCCACGGGAGACGCCGCCAAAACGCTCGGCAAACAAACCTATGGAACGGATGCCGGGGTGGCAGGCGAGAACCAAACGGGCGATTGGCGCAATATCGGCATTCTGTTGGCGTTTGTGGATCGCTTCAGCATCGAAAACCTGCGCATCAAAGACTCCCATTGCTGGGCCATCTCGCTGGAACGGTGCGCCTATGGGCGGGTGCGCGACATTGACTTCGCGTCGAGTGGCCACAAGATGATTGACGGGGTCTCCCAGACCATTCTCAACCAGGACGGATTGGATTTGCGGCAGGGCTGCCATGATATCGCCCTTGAAAATATCACCGGCTGTACCGGGGACGACCTTGTGGCGCTTACGAATATTCTGCGGCCGGAAAGGCCGGCCGGCAGCACGATTTCCACCATGGTCAGTTCAGGCGAAAACCGCGGCGGCGGGATTGACGACATCCGCTACATCACGATTCGTAACGTACGCGGCTATTGTGCGGGCGGACACCATATCGTCCGGTTTCTGAATGCCAGCGGGCTGAAACTCCACGATGTGATCCTTGACGGACTCATGGATACCTCCGGTTCGGGGAAACGCGACCGGGCCGCGCTGAAAATCGGCGACAACAATCCGAAGTGGGGGGGCGTCACGCCCTTGGGCGACACCTACCGGGTCTTTGTCAGCAACATCATGAGCCGCGCCGAGCATACCATTCTCATTGCCGGTTCCCTGTCCGAGTCGTTGATCACCAACGTGATCAAGTATGACGCTCCGGGCGAGCCGATCACCTACGAATCCGGCGTCGAGAACGTTCGCCAAGTTGAAATTTCGCAGGTGCGCTCCATGAGCGATCCTGTGCCGTGAATGCAGGCCCGCCGAAATTTTTCATGCCATCGGGCACCCCATAGTATACAAGCCCTGCCGTATTCTTGGTGCATAGGGAATACCCAGGCTTATCACGGATTCGCGCCACACACCCTCCATCCGGTTCTTTGTCCAGGTCACGAGAACGTTTTCCTTAGCTCTTTCTTACACTCTTCCCAATCCCCAAATACAGCGTCACCCGAGTGAATACTTTTCAACACTTCGCCGTGCCATGGCGGTGAAGGCACATCGGAAGGCACGTTCGACAGGCTCTGCCTGAGGGCTTTCATCGCCACGATTTTTCCGAAATAGACATCTTTTCGACAGGGATGACAACCGTCATGGATTGACTCCTGATCGGTTCATGTTCACACAAATGTTTTATCACATAATATTCAAATGGCGAAACCCGATTACCGGAAATCGTCCCGGATACGGTATGATCCCGAAAAGGAACCACTACCCATGACACCAAAGAACTATCTTATAGACATGGACGGGGTGCTGGTGCGCGGC
>CAYXPO010000070.1:760-11358 GCA_964466925.1 uncultured Nitrospirales bacterium | reverse complement strand
ACCGTGATCCCCGAGGCGCAGGTTTTTATGCAGCGCCTCCGCGCGTGCGCGGCCAAGTATCTTGTCCTTACCAATAATCCCATGTACACGCCCGGTGATCTCGCGCATCGGTTGAATCTGATGGGATTGGACATTCCGGCGGAGAACATTTTCACGTCCGCCATGGCCACGGCCATGTTCCTGCATGCGCAGAATCCCAGCGGGACGGCGTTCGTCATCGGAGAAAGCGGCCTTACCAGCATGATTCATCAAGCCGGATACGTTATCACCGATCATGATCCGGATTATGTGGTGCTCGGCGAAACGCATGCCTACAGTGTGGACGCGATCACCAAGGCCATCCGCATGGTGGCCGCCGGGGCGCGGTTTGTCGCCACCAACCCGGATCCGTCCGGCCCCACGGAAGAGGGCCTTGTCCCCGCCTGTGGCGCGATGGCCGCCCTGATCGAAAAAGCCACGGGGCGCGCCCCTTTTTTCGTGGGCAAGCCGAATCCGTACATGATGCGCAGCGCCATGAAGCACCTTGGCGTGCATTCCGATAATACCATCATGGTGGGCGACCGCATGGACACGGATGTCATCGCCGGGGTGCAATCCGGTCTTGAAACCATCCTGGTGCTTACCGGAGTTACAACGCGCGCCATGGCTTCCGCCTTTCCCTACCGTCCCACGCAGATTCTGGAATCGGCCGGCGACATCGTGGTGTAACACGCCCTCGGAGGGGTGTACGGGGCCCGTGGAAGACTATTTCCCGGGGGCCGGTGCCGGAAGACCGGGAATGAATAGATTCGCACAGCCGGGGCGGGTGGGGATTTCGCGATCACAAGCAACCCCCCACATCTCCCATGCGCCGTCAATGTAGTTGTCATTGGCGGGCCGTCCGCAGGCCTGCACAAAAAGATACCACTTGCCTTCGATGCAATACAGCGCGGGGGTGGCGGCGTGATAGAGCGTGCGGTCGTCATACAGCCCGTGCCACTGGGTCTGAAGCATCGTATCCGGCGCGAGTTGTGTCCAGCCATGCATGGGATCCGTGCTGACAGCCAGTACCGGCCGCCAGCGCTTGCCGTGCTCGATGCCCACTTCGATGCAGAGCACATAGGTGTTTTCCTGCTTGAAAACCTGATGCCATTCATAATAGGCATTGGGTGTGGAAGGAAAGACCTGCCCCATGCCGCGCGGATCATTTTGGTTGAAATGCCGTGTCCAGCGCTTGCCGTCCTGCGATGTAGCAAGCCGGATGCCGGGCAGGACGCCGTCCTTTCCCCGGTACGAATAGTACATGTACCAGTCCCATTGCCTCGTATCGGCATTCCACTCGCGCAGGACCGCGGCTTGCGAGGACATTTCTTCGTGATACGGCGCCGCCGCTTCCGGGGCGAGGACCGGCGCGGTTCCGAACCGGGTGATGTTTTCATCGGTTATGCTGGAGTAACCATCGGGGCCGGCGGGACAGACCGCAAGGCCGATGCGGTCCTGCACGTTGCCTTTGGCGCCGGAATAGTAAATGTAATATGCGTCCTCCTCGGGAATATAGAGGACGGTGTCGAGGCGGAACGAACTGGCGTCCCAGCCTTTTCCATTAGGCCGGAAGATGGGATTCGCTTCGTCCTGATGCCAGCGGAACGGCTCCTTTGCATCCGCCCACGCCTTGCCGATGGCGGCGGTGTTCCGGTTCGAGGCAGGTACCGCGCCGTAGAACATGATCAGCCGCCCCGGCACTTTGGGATTGGGCAGAATGCACGGCTCCTCAATCTGCTGGGACATCCATTCATGATCACCGCGCGACAACACCATTTCACCGCGGACAGCGGCGGCAGACGCTTTCGCGGTTGTCTCCTTGCAGGGGGGCGGCGCGTCCGCCCAAGCCGTACCGGGAATCCCTGGGCGCCCGTACAATAACACGCCCACACAAGCGGCCCATACGGCCGCGGAGAAAGGACTTCTCATTATCAACACCCTCCAAGGTTTGTGCACAGGGCTTGGCGGCACGAAACTCTCGGCCGCATCCTGTCCGCATAACGACGGTGAAAACCGGTATTTCGCATGCGCACCCCCCGGTTCACTCCCAGTTCTTTGGCGGCGGTGGCACCGCGCCGGGGATCAGTCCGGCTGGTATTCCAGTTCCACGTCTTCCAGAAAGATGGAGTGCCCGGGCTGGGCTCCGAGCCGTTTCAGGGCGCGGAAAAGCCCCATGCGCGTGAGGACTTGATGAAGGTGCCGAACCGCCTCCGTATTGTCGAAATCGGTCATGCGGACAACGCGCAGGACGGGTTTGCCCTCCACCCGGAAGCCTTCCGGAATGCGGGTGATCTGGAAAGGGGCTTCGTAGGTGTATTCGCGTTCGGGCTCCATGGCCGGCACCACAATTTCTTCCTTCCGGGCGCGGTCCACTTCGGTCCAGAGGACTTCCAGAAGCTCCGCAACACCGTTGCGCGTGGCGGCGGAAATAAAATGAGCCTTGGGAAACAAGGCCTGCAATGCCGGGATGCGTTCGCGGTTTTCGGTGACATCCAGCTTGTTGAACGCCAGCACGCGGGGCCGGTCTTTGAACACGGGGCTGTATTCCGAGAGTTCGTTTTCAAGGACGGAGAAGGTGGCGGCGGGCTCGGCATCGCCCAGATCGATGAGGAACAGCAAAACCCGCGTGCGCTCGATATGACGCAGGAAGTCGAGTCCGAGTCCCTTGCCTTGGGCCGCGCCCTCGATGATGCCGGGGATATCCGCGAGGGTGAGCGAACGGTAGCCGGGGAGCGGCGCGACGCCGAGGTTGGGGCTGAGCGTGGTGAAGGGGTAGTCCGCGATTTTCGGGGTGGCCGCGCTCAGGGAGGAGAGCAGGGTGGACTTGCCCGCGTTGGGAAGGCCGACAAAACCGACATCGGCAATGAGTTTGAGTTCCAGGAGGAATTCGCGGTCTTCCCCCGGTTCGCCTTTTTCCGCGAAGTGCGGGGCGCGGTTTCCGGAGGTGGCAAACCGCGGATTGCCTTTTCCGCCCCGTCCGCCCCGGGCGGCGAGGAACCGTTGCCCCTCCTCGACCAAGTCGGCCAGCACTTCGCCGGAATTGAAATCGCGGACCAGGGTGCCGCAGGGCACTTGGATGATGAGGTCTTCGCCCGATTTGCCGTGGCAGTCGCTCCCCATGCCATGAGCCCCCCGTTCGGCTTTCCAATGGGCGTGATACACTTGATCCAGAAGGGTGCTGAAACGCGCGGAGGCGGCGAAGTATACATCGCCGCCTTTGCCGCCATCGCCCCCGTCGGGTCCGCCGAAGGGGACGTATTTCTCTCTGCGAAAGCTGCAGCAGCCTTTGCCGCCGGCGCCGGCGGTTACCCGGATTCGGACGTGGTCAACAAACATGGCTGCCGCTCCAGGACGGGCGGATTACTCCGCCGCCACGGGAAGCACGTCCACGCATTTCCGCTCTTTGCTCTCAAAACGGAGGTGCACCACGCCGTCCACCAGCGCAAACAAGGTGTGGTCTCTTCCGAGGCCGACATTTTTGCCGGGGAACAATTTGGTGCCGCGTTGACGCACGAGGATATTGCCCGCGAGGACCGTTTCGCCGCTATATCGTTTCACGCCCAACCGCTTGGACTGACTGTCGCGCCCGTTGCGCGCGGAGCCGCCGGATTTCTTGTGTGCCATGGGGTAGTCTCCTTTACGCCTGGATTTCGCGAATCTTCAGTTCGGTGTAGGCCTGACGATGGCCATAGGTGCGGTGGTAGTTTTTCCGGCGTTTATACTTGAACACCCGGATTTTTTTCCGCCGGCCCTGGCCGCTGACCTCGGCAATCACCTTGGCCGCCGCAAGGGCTTGCGGGTCCACCACGATCCCGTCGTCCTTCGCCACCAGGCATACCTGGTCCAGTTCGACTCTGCCGCCGACCGGCACGTCCAGTTTTTCGACGCGCAGGGTGTCCCCCGCCGCGACTTTGTACTGTTTGCCGCCGGTTTTCACAACTGCGTACATGGTTCTTCTCCGTCTGTCTGTTATCGCTGCGCTATGCACTATGAAGCACGAAATCCACCGCCGCCGCCCGCAATTCCGCGCACGCGGACAACGAAGCCAAATAGCTTGACTTCGGATTGCGGGGCGAAGGAAGATTCGTCGTTATCGCCTGGAGCCGCCCAAAGGCGCCCTCCGCAAACACTTCGTGCGAATTTTCCGTGGCGTTCGGGTCCGCAATGATGCGCACCCTGGTCTCGTACGGGCCGATGCCCGCCAAACTCAGGGCCGCGGCCACATTCACATTGGCCGGGAAGCCCTTGGCCGCCTCGAGCGCATTGCCCTCGAACACCACTTTCGCTTCGGTTAAATTGTCCAAACACACATTGTTCTGCACCAAATACGGCGCGCCTTTCAGCCCTTTCGGGGGCTTGCGCGTCGTCAGCATCACCGTATGCAAACCGGCCTCCGCCGCCGAGCGGACCCCGTCGAGCCCGCACAGCGCCCCGGAGGGAATCCGGACCTTGACGTTATGTTCTCTGGCCGGTTCCAGCAGCTCCGGATAGGCCATGAAGCCGGCCACACTCATGATCAGACAATCCTTGTGATGCCGGATCGCCGCTTCAATAACGTCCTTGATCGCCGCGGCCACCGCGCACTCCACGATGAAGTCCACGCGCCCGGCCAGCGCGTCCAAACTGCAAATTTCCGCTTCGAGGTGAAAGGTCCGCTGCAGCAGCTTGGCCCGTTCCTCGTCTATATCATTCAGGGCGACAATTTCCGCCGGAATCGTGCCTTTCTGCAAGGCAATGCATAAATCCGCGCCGATATTGCCGCACCCAACCAGACCAACCTTCATTTTGGCCACGGGGCAATTTCTCCCACGCGGGGTAATACAACCACCGGATGCACACGGCGCGTGTCCCGTATGCGTGGTGAACACCCCTTTCACTACAGAACTTCCCGGGATGTTGAGAAGCCTGGCTAATAGTACGCGCCCTGCTTCACGGAGCGCCTTTTTTCAGTAACAAACCCCGAAACGATAGCATATGAACAGCCGGGGAGTCAATTTTTTCCCGCGTGCGGGCAGAACGATGCTCCCGGAGGGGTGGAATTGAATGGGGAAATGAATTGTTTACCATGTAAGTTTGGAGTAAGTTTGAGCCTATATTGACATTCGCCCTCGCAAACCAGTAAATTTATATCAGAATTCAAGGAATTGTCATGAGAGAAGTTCGTTATGTGAAAACACAGGGGGGAATCCCTTTTTTCGCCTATATGTGTGCCGGGACTGTTTTTATCACCTTGGCCCTGATGAGTTTTTCCTGTGGGCCGGGGGACTCGCGCCGGGAAATCACGGATATCCGAACCCCTGCCGTGACCGGGCCGGAAAAACCGGAAAAAATGTCCACCCAGGAGCGGTTGGGGCTTGTCAAAGCCAAAAGTGCCGGCGGGATGCCCATGGGGCATGAAAGCCTGATGGGGGGGGCGGTTGCGGAAACGGTGCAGTTCAAATGGACGGATCCTCCCGGTTGGGAAAAGACGGAAAACCGGAGCATGCGTCTGGTCACCTTCACGGCGCAGAATGGCACGGTGGAATGTTACGCAAGCCTGTTGAGCGGCCCGGCAGGCGGGGTGGAGGCGAATATCAACCGGTGGCGCCAGCAAATGGCGCAGCCCGCGTTGACGGCGGAGCAAATCAACGCCCTGAAAAAAATCAAGATGCTGGGGAAGGATTCGCCATTGGTGGAAATCACGGGTGAGTTTTCAGGGATGTCGGGACAGGCCGTGCCGGGACAGAAGATGCTGGGGGTGGTGTGTCCCCTGGAGCAACAAACGGTATTTGTAAAAATGGTGGGGCCGGAAGCCGGGGTGACGGCGGAAGCCGATCATTTCACGGCATTTTGCGAATCATTTGTGAAGGCGGATTCATGAAGGCTTATTTAACGAAGGCATTCCGGTTCGCGGCCTCTTCCTGGGTTGCCGTGACATTGTTGTTCCTCCTGCTGGTGCTGGTGTTTTTCGGCACTATCGAGCAAGTGAATCAAGGGCTGTATGAAGTCCAGAAAAATTACTTCGAGTCCGCCTTTGTGGTGCATTGGCTCTTCGGAACGGTTCCGCTTCCCCTGCCGGGCGCCTATCTGCTCATGGGGCTGTTGACCGTCAATCTCTTTTGCGGCGGCATTCTGCGCGCCCCCAAGCACTGGCGGAAGCCCGGCCTGCTCATTGCGCATGGCGGCATTTTGTACATGGTCTTTGCGGGGTTTGTGACCTTCCACTATTCCACCAACGGGTACATGACCCTGTATGAGGGTGAACAATCGGATGCATTCGAAAGCCACTACGAATGGGAATTGGCCATTGCGGAGACGGACGGGCAAAACCGCGAATTTGTGATCCCCGCCTTCGATTTCTCCGAATTGAAGCGGGGGCGCGCCAGAATGTTTCATGCCGCCGGGCTGCCCTTCGAGGTGATTGTGCATGACTTCATATCCAACGCCGCGCCGGTTGTGGATGATCATGGCGTGGACGGGGCGCGGCTGAGCGAACAACCTCCGGAAAAGGAGGCGGAACAAAACGCTCCGGGGCTTTATGCCGACATCCGGCAAAAGGATGGGAAAATCCTTCAGGGGATCGTGTGGGCGTGGGCGCGCGGGCCGTGGGTGGCCACGGTGGACGGACAGGACTATACTTTCGAACTGCGCCACCGCCGCTGGCATGTGCCTTTTGTTATCACGCTCGATAAATTTACCCGTGAACTTCACCCGGGCACGCGGATGGCCAGCAATTTCCAGAGTAACGTCACGCTGTCGGAGAACGGCGTCAGCCGGAAAATATTGATTAAAATGAACGAACCGCTCCGGCATTTGGGCTACACCTTCTTCCAATCGTCCTGGGGGCCGCAAAATGCTGGGCCAAACACCCCTCTGTATTCGCAATTCGCCGTGGTGAAAAATCCCGCGGACCAATGGCCGCTCTATTCCACCTGCGTCATCACGTTGGGCCTTACGATTCACTTCCTGCAAAAATTGATAGGCTACCTGCGGTCCGAAAACAGGAGGCGCGCATGAGTGCTCTGATCTCCCTGGTGCTTGTGGCCTCCAGTTTGGCCGCGGAATCCCCGCAACCCGCGTGGGACAAAGAAACGCTCGATCTTTTCGCCTCCCTGCCGGTCCAGGATGACGGGCGCGTCAAACCCATGGACACGTTCGCCCAGTTTACCCTGCTCCGGCTGAATGGCAAGCGCACGCTGAGCCTGCCGGAGGGACGGCGGCTGAATTCGGTGGCTTGGCTGATGGACGTGTTGTTTTCCCCCGATAGGGCCAAAGAGTATCCGTGCTTTATTGTGGACAATGCGGAGGCGATAGTGGCGTTGGGGCTGACACCGCATGACAAGAAACGGGACCGTTATTCCTACATTGAACTCGAACCCGGGCGCACGCAATTGATGAATCTGGCACGGCATTATTCGGAAAGCGAACCCAAGGACCGCACCCTGGTCGAACAGCAAATTGTGAACCTCGCCAGCAACGTCATGCGGTTCGAGGAAATCGTCCACGCCATGGATTTCGCCCGTCAACGTTTCACGGTGCAGGGGGAAACGGAACTGGCCAGGGCGTTCCCGGAACAGGACGGGGTGCCGTTGAGCGTGGTGCTGGAACGCGGCCCGGCGGTATTGCGAAGTGTGTCGGAAAAGGCCAAAACACTGGAGGAAGAGGTGTTGAAGGCCGAACGCGAAAGCATGAGCAAACTTTTGAATGAAGTGGAGACGGCGGTGGCCGGGCCGGGCCTTGCCTTGTTTCCCCCGGACGACCCGGCCGAGAAGCAATGGCGCAGCCCGGCCGACGTGTGCGCGGCGGCCTTTGACCTCACACAAAAAGTGGATGTTCCCGTGAAACTCATGGCGGCGCTGGAACGGCTTGCGGGGGCGTACTCGGAACCCGCCGCGTTCAAGACGGAGTTGGCGGCGTTTCACGCGGCGATCAAGGCGCGCGCCGAGGCCCGCGGGGAATACGCGAAAATCCCCATCGAGGTTTCGTACTACACGGGCAAGTATCTTTTTTACAGCCAATGGCTTTTTGTGTTGAGCTGCCTCCTGGTGGCGGTTTCCTGGATGATCCCCGCCCGGAAATGGATTCACCGCGTTACCCCGGTGAGCGTCCTGCTCCCCACCGTGCTGCTCATCATCGGCATTACGTTGCGCTGCATTATCCGGGGGCGCCCGCCGGTCACCACCCTCTATGAGACAATTCTATTCTGCACTGCCGTCGCGGCGCTTGTGTCCCTGTGTATTGAATGGATGAACCGCCAGCGGATTGCCGTGGCGATGGGCGCCTTCCTCGGGGCCATCGGCATGTTTATCGCCAACCGCTATGAGATCAAGGAGGGCGTGGACACCATGCCCAGCCTGGTGGCGGTGCTGGACACCAATTTTTGGCTGGCCACCCACGTAACCACCGTGACGATTGGATATGCGGCGGGCATGCTCTCGGGCGCGCTGGCCCATATCTACATCCTCGGCAAGCTCCTGGGATTCCGCGCAAACGACAAGGATTATTACGGCGGCATCGGACGCATGGTGTATGGCACGCTTTGTTTCGGATTCCTGTTTGCCATCGTGGGTACGGTGCTCGGCGGCATCTGGGCAAACGAAAGCTGGGGCCGCTTCTGGGGCTGGGACCCCAAGGAAAACGGCGCCTTGATGATCGTGCTGTGGGGCCTGGTGGTGCTGCACCTCAAGCAGGGCGGCCACATCGGCACGCTGGGCACCTGCGTGGGCGCGGTGGTTCTGGGCATGATCACCGCATTCTCCTGGTGGGGCGTGAACCAACTCGGCGTCGGCCTGCACAGTTATGGATTCACCAGCGGCATCATGAAGATGCTGATTGTTTTCTGGACGGTGGAAGGGTTCGTGGTGATTGCCGGCATCGCCCTGGGACGAAAACAGCGGTCCCTGCCACTGAGTTCATAAGACAAGGGTTTGGGCAAGGGGCCGCCGCCCCTTGTTTACATATCTATAAAGGATTGCCATCGCGTGCGTTCGTGAGACCGTTGTTCCACACCCTATACCGGCTGGCCGTGAAAAACCCGGTGATGCAGGCCCTTGTCCGCCGTGAACTCGGCGCGCTGGGCGCGCAACCGTGGTCCGCGGCCGTGTTGGACGATTTCATTAACGGCCCCTGTGGCTCGGAGTATGGAATCACCGCCGGGGAAAAAAAGGCGTTGGCGGACCAATTCCGGCGGATCACCCAAAGCATCGAATCCGGCACCGCGCCGCTCGTGCATGCCGTGCTGGCCAGAGAAATCCTTAACCTGCCGCCTTCCCTCAAGGGCGATGTGATCGAGTGCGGGGTGTGGAAAGGCGCCAGCGCGGCGGCGCTGTCGCTGGTCTGCCAGCGGACGGGCCGCCGTCTGAAAGTCTGCGATTCGTTTCAAGGATTGCCCCCCGATCACCCCCGGCCGCATGTAGGACTGCACACGCGGGTTTACGGCTATTATCAGGAAGGCATGTTTCATGGGGACCTGGAGGAGGTGCGCAACAATATTCGCACGCATGGCGCCCTGGACGTGTGCGATTTTATTCCCGGTTTCTTTGCGGAATCCTTGCGCGGACTGAACGGCCCGCTCGTCTTTGCGTTTCTGGATGTGGACCTGGAATCCAGCACCCGCGATTGCCTGAAGGCCCTATGGCCGCTGCTGGCGGAAGACGGATTGATCTATTCCGACGATGCGGGCGATTTGGAGGTGGTGCGGGTGTATTTCGACGAGGCGTGGTGGCGGGAACACCTTCATTGCCCGGCTCCGGGATTTGTGGGGAGCGGCTGCGGCCTTCCGCTCAGCCCTTCCTTTTCCTCCCTGGGCTATACCCGGAAACTGGGCGCATTCCGGGAAGACGCCTGGAAACGCGCGCCGTTTCTCCATTATCCCGGACAGAATCCGTAATCACGGCGTTTGCGCCGGGCGGAAACTATGAAAATCATGTTGACAGGGAACCAAGTCCTGTGGAATAAGATTATAGTGTGCAAAGGTGTGTTGAGCGCATACTGGAAGAGAGGAAACATGAAGCCGGTATATGCCGCAGGCTGCTTGTTCGTGTTCTTCGCGCTGGCGCCGCCCGGCGCCGTGGCCTTGAATGCCAACATCGAAGAGGCGTTCCTGCATATCATCGCGGCGGATGATGTAGACCCGCCCTGGGACCCCTATACGCGCGACAAGGATGAAAACGGGATTGTGGACCTTGCCCACATCCGCCTGTTCGACACCATTTTGCGCCAGGATAACGCCATCTTCCACAACCTGGTGCTGGGCGTCTACACCCTCAATCACCTTCAGGTGAAGCGTGACAACACCCTCGGCGCAAAGTGCATCCTGCTCCAATGGCTTTATCATTTCACCTGCGACGAGTACGAACGGTTTGCCGCTGCCACCTTCACCATGAACGAGCCGGCGGGGGTCGAGGACATGGTGGCGGGGCTCGCGGGACAGGCGAATATCCATATTGATCTGAACAACTACAATTTGAGCCTGGGCTATTTGTTGAGTGCGGCGGGCGACCTGGACCTGGACCGTTACAGCAATCTGGAGGAATACCAGGCGGTGTGCGGCAATATCGAGGCCTTCATTGCCGCCGCCCTGGACCCCACGATTACCC
>CAYXPO010000070.1:0-750 GCA_964466925.1 uncultured Nitrospirales bacterium | reverse complement strand
GCCGGAATTGCCCCCTGGTGATCATCCAGCAACCCCAGGGGACCTGGACGTATACGGGGGGTTCTCACACCTTCTCCATCGCCGTGGAAGGCGCGGATGGGGTGCTGCACTACCAATGGGTCAAGAACAATTTCCCCATCGGTCCGGATTCAAACACCCTTGCGCTCTCCAACCTGCAGCCCTCCGATTCCGGAACCTACCAATGCGTCGTGATGGACGAAGCGGAAACCGTTCTCTCTGATATCACCGAACTGCGCGTGGCGGACCATATGACCATCGCCCGGCAGCCCGAAGGCGCCACCATGGAAGAAGGCGCGCCTTACACCTTGCGCATAGACGTTCAAGGAGGCTTGAGCGTTGTACATTACTACTGGAAGAAAGACGGGACGCGGGTCGGGAAAGACAAAAACGAATTGGCCTTCACAAAATTGGCGTTGTCCGACAGCGGTGTGTATTGGTGTGAAATGGCCGATGCCATGGAAAATATTGTCTCCGAGCAGGTCCTGCTGACCGTACTCCCTGCAAGCGAAGGCGAGGGCCAAAGCGAGGGAGAAGGCGCCTTGGAAGGCCAACCCGAAGGGGCAATGGAAGGGGAAGGAGCAGTAGAGGGGCAACCCGAAGGGGCAATGGAAGGGGAAGGAGCAGTAGAGGGGCAATCCGAAGGACAAATGGAAGGGGAAGGAGCAGTAGAGGGGCAACCCGAAGGGGCAATGGAAGGGGAAGGAGCAGTAGAGGGGCAACCCGAAGGGG
>CAYXPO010000069.1:0-12957 GCA_964466925.1 uncultured Nitrospirales bacterium | reverse complement strand
TCCAACCACAAAATAAAAGCAACTCCGAAAAACCCCAATCCATGACGCGCACCCAATACGCACCTTGGATTTCTACTCCACGGCCATTATTATGTATTTTGCATAAGCGAATCGTACTGTATACGTCTGTTGCAAGAATACCGTCATGTGCCGCACCACGGATCTCAAACCCGTCTACCATAGTCTGGCGATTCATCTCAATGGCATTTTCAGCGGGCGTGCCACTTTGCGCAATGGAGCCGTCTATAATGGTGGGATATATTTCGGAATTGCGGTCGTCGCGATTATTTTCCGTGCCTGTAAAACCACCATAAAGGGCAATTTCTTTATTTAGAATAATGGCACCTTTTCCAGTCCGGGTTTCATTATACAGGCCTTGGGCCACCCAGATTTCGTCGCCTATGGCGGCTGCATCAATGGCGGGTTGGATGGTTTGGAAGGCGGTTTGCCAGGAGGTTCCATTGCCGCCTGGGGGTGCATCGGTATCCACATACCATACCGAAGCGTGAGCAGAGAAGACCCCAAGAAGGCACAGGCACCCGAATCCGAACCGGCATACTCGTTTCATGGCATGAACCCCTGTCACTAAACTGTATCACCTCTACTAAGGGGAAGTATAGGCGGGAGGGCGGGGTATGTCAAGTACTAGCCATTGTTTTGCTGAAAGCGGATGGCTGATCGCTGAAAGCCCCCTTTTTTTATTGTGGCTATGCCGCGCCAACTATTTATTCATTCAAAATTGTATTCCGCGTGGTCCAAATCCGGGGCGGCGGCGTCTTTGGGGGAGATGACGGTGGGTTCGATGGGCCATTGGACATTGATGCGGGGGCATTTGTAGAGAAGGGACCGCTCGCATTCCGGGGTGTGGTGTTCGGTGCATTTATAGTGCACGAGGGTTAAATCTTCGAGGGCGACGAATCCATGGGCGAATCCGGCAGGGACCCAGAGGGACAATCCATTTGCCTCGTTCAGTTCCATGCCCCACCATTTCCCGAAGGTGGGAGAACTCCGGCGGAGGTCCACCACAACGTCATATACCGCGCCCTTGATGCAGCGCACCAGTTTTCCCATGGGATGGGGAAGGATTTGATAATGCAGGCCGCGCAGGGTGCCCTTACAGGATTCGCTGAGGTTGTCCTGAACAAATTCTTCGCGCAACCCGGCCTCGGCAAACATCTTTTTCGAGTACGATTCGGAGAAAAACCCACGGGCATCCCGAAAGAGGCCGGTTTTCACAATATAGACCCCGGCAAGTTCCGCAGGTTCCATCTGGACTGGCATTGGCATAGTGGATGATTTCCATTCAAGTAACAAACGCCACGGCGATCCGCCCAGGCGCCTGGTTTTCATTTAGAATACGGACACTATGCTACCGAATAAGGCGGGATTGTGCAACACCCATTCCCATGGGATACAATACCGCGCATGAACGTGGTGCTCTTTGGAAATGCCCCCGAGAATATCGCCGCCATACGCTACCGTTTAATCACCTTCGCGGAACGGTTGCGGGCGGAAGGGCATGTCTGTGTCATCTGCCTGCCGTCAACCTTGTCCTTCAAGGAACACTGGAACGAAGGCCAGCCACGGTGGCGGAAATTGATTTATTTCGTTGGGGTATTGTTGCGCCGGCTCGTGCAATTGCGGCACGTGCCGGGCGCGGATGTGGTGTTCTTCCGGGGACCTCTGTTCGATTACGGGCCGCCGGTTCTGGAGCGCATCATCCATTGGCTCAATCCCCGGATGGTGTTTGATATTGACGATGCCATCTGGGAGCCGCCGGCGCATGTTTCGAGCCCCTTCCTGCGGGTGGTGGATTTTGGCTGGGTACGAAAAATGGCGGGGATGTGTCCGCATGCCATCGTGGGCAACGCTTACCTGGAATCGTATGTCCGCCAATTCATGGAGCACATCACGGTTGTGCCCACCTGCATTGACATGGAAAAGCACTCGCTCAAACGCTATGACGCGGGCGAAGATCGGCCGGTAGTGTTGGGCTGGACCGGCCTGCGGGACAACCTGGGATATCTTGATGACATCCAGGAACCCCTGCGCGCGTTAGCAAAAAAGTACAATCTGCTGCTTTCCGTCGCCACGGGCCGGGAGTATGCCCTGGAGGGCATTCGGGTGAAAAATCACCGCTGGCGCATGGAGGATGAGATTAACTATCTGAAAGAAGCGGATATCGGACTCATGCCCCTGAAGGATACGCCGCGTGCACGGGGAAAATGCGCCTTCAAGGCGCTGCAATACATGGGGGTGGGTACCCCGGTGGTGTTGTCGCCCGTGGGCATGAATGCCGAAGTGGTGGAAGATGGCGTGACCGGGTTTCTCGCCGAGACCCAAGAGGAGTGGTACGACAAGCTGGAGCGCCTGATTGCCGATCCCGGATTGCGGCGGCGCATGGGAGAAGCGGCCCGCGAAGTGGTGCGCCTGCGCTATTCCCATGATGCCCATTATCCCCAGTGGAAAGCGGCCATCGAACACGCCGCTTCCTGCAAACAGGGTAAAAAAATATGATGCACCGTTCCAATAATCCGGACATTGCGATAGCCCAGGAATGGATCAGCGAACTGGACACCTGGATCCGCACCCATGGCCTGTGCGGCCATGATCCGTTTGACGTAAAGCAGGCGCGGCTGATTCGCGCGGTGCAGGCCCGCCCGCTGCTTCGGAAAGCCAGCACCGCCCTCTGCGATATGTACCCCAAGGGCATGCGGCGGTTACTGCACGTGCCGCCCACGGAAAATCCGAAAGCCCATGCACTGACGGCGCTGGGAGGTTTCCGTTTGTTTGAACTCACCCAGGAACAGAGGTTTCTGGAGGACGCCCTGGGGCATTTGGATTGGCTGCGCGCCCATGCCTGTGCCGGAAACCATGGCTTGTCTTGGGGATATCCTTTTGACGTGTTCGGCAAGGGCGTGGATACTCCGGCGGGCACGCCTGTGAGCGTGATCAGCGCCGTGGCGGGCCAGGCGTTTCTCCGCGCCCATGAAATCACAAAAGACGCCGTGCATCTCGAGGCCGCGCGCTCCATTGCGGAGTTTATGCTCCAGGACCTGCCGCGCATGGAGGAAGACGACGGCGCCTGCTGTTTCGCCTATACGCCCACTGACCGGCGCCGGGTGCACAATGCCAACTTGCTGGTGGCGGAACATTTGCTTCGTGTAAGTGCGCTGACCGGGGAATCCTCCTATGCCGAGGCGGCGGAACGAGCGGTGCGGTTTACATTGTCCCATCAGCGTGAAGACGGTGCGTGGCCTTATGGAGAATGTACCCCTGGAGAACCTTTTGAGCAGGGCTTGATGAATCTGGTGGACCACCATCACACAGGGTTTGTGTTGCGGTCCCTGCATGGAATACACAAGACGCGAAACGATGAACGCGTGTATGAAGCCCTCCGCAAGGGATTCAAATTTTATCAGAAACTGGTTACGCCGGACGGCATGCCCATCACTGAATACGGCAAGTATCCCGTGGATGTCCATGCTTGTGCCGAAAGCATTTTGTGCTGTTCCGTGGTTTCGGAGAGCCTGGTGGGGGCGAAAACCATCGCCATTAAAGTGTTGCGCTGGACGTGGTACGCCCTGCGGGATCCGGAGAGCGGCGGGGTGTTTTACCGGAAATATCCCTTCCACACCGCCCGGATCATCTTTCCCCGCTGGGGTGTGGCCTGGATGTATTGGGCGCTTGCGGAATATCTGCACCGTTTCGGCAAGTAAACGTTATTCTTCAGGCGGCATGAACGGCATAACACCCGTCCAGCAGAGCCGCCAACGCTTCCACGGAGTGAACCGGGGGGTGGCACGTGTACTGTTGGCACACATACACCGCAGGCGCTCGGTGCAACGGGGTTTTTCCCTCAAGCATTGGAAGAAGATCATGGGCAGGCCGGTTTTCGTCCGTTAAAGCCACCATTTTGGCGGGGAGGAATCGTTCCCGGATACATGCGAGAAAGGCTTGTGTGCGAGGGTCGTCCGCATTCCCCGCCACCACAATTTCAGCGGGGGGCGAAAGGATACAATCAACCGCGCACAGCATTCGAAGACAGGCCTGCGGGGCGCGGCGCATCCATCCCGCATGTGTTTCCAGCAGACGCCGCGCCTTTTCCAAATAATCCCCGCGATTGAGCAGTGTGCCCAAACGAAGCAGGGCCAGTGCGGCCATGGAACCGCCGGAAGGTTCCGCCCCGTCATGGAAGGGCCGTGTACGCACCAAGAGATGCCGGTGTTCTTCGGAGGTATAGAAAAACGTTCTTCCTTCGGCCTCCCAGAATTGCTGGAGCATGGTTTCGGTCAGTACTTGCGCCCTGTCTATCCATGCAGGGTCAAACGAGGTTTCGTAGAGATCAATAAAGGCATTCACGGTAGACGCATAATCATCCAGGTAGCCGGGCAACCGGCTTTGCCCCTGACAATACGTGCGCAAGAGCAGGCCATCACGGAACATGTGGTGGATAATAAACCGTCCCGCCTCCACGGCCGCTTCGCGGTAGCGGGATTCTCCGAGCACTTGCGCGGCCTGCGCCAGGGCGGAAATCATGAGCGCATTCCAGGCCGTGATCACTTTATCGTCCCGGCCGGGCCGCACTCGCTGTTCTCTTTTTACACGGAGGGTTTCCCGGCAGGCCTGCAATTTAGCCTCCAACGCCTCTAACGATATGCCGAACTCCAATGCAACAAACTCTGGCCGATGCGTTGCCTGCAAAATGTTCCGGCCTGAGTGATACGGCTCATGCGAGGGAAAATTCCCCGATTCCTGAACGCCATAACAGGCACAAAACACCACGGCATCCGGTTCGCCTAAACAGCGCGTTATTTCGTCTTTCGTCCAAAGATAGAATTTCCCCTCCTGCCCTTCGCTGTCGGCATCTTCCGATGAATAAAATCCGCCGGACGGATCACGCATGTCACGCAGGACATAGTCCAGTGTTTTACGCGCTATTTTCTGGTAGCGCGGATTGCGGGTGACCTGCCAGGCTTCCAGATAGGCCTGGGCCAATTGGGCATTGTCGTAGAGCATCTTCTCAAAATGGGGCACGCGCCATTGTTCATCCACGGAATAGCGATGAAATCCGCCGCCCAGGTGATCGTAGAGGCCCCCCGCCGCCATGGCGTCCAGGGTTTGCGTTACCTGCTGCAACAACTCCGGATGGCCGGTGCGGCGGTGTTCCCGGAGCAACAACATGATCGCCCCGCTGGAGGGAAATTTGGGCGCGCCGCTCCAGCCGCCAAAACGTGCATCAAACGCACGGGATACCGCCTCCGCCGCGTGTGCAAGCAATTCGGGGGCAAGGGATTCTGATTCGGTGGGTGTTCCGGCGAGTTGCGCCGCCACATGTCCGCCAAGGTCTGTTGCCGTATCCTCCACTTCCTGGCGGCGCTCCTTCCAGGCAAGCAACACGCCGTACAGGATCGTGATAAACCCCGGACGGCCATAGCGGTTATCCGGAGGGAAATAGGTCCCGGCATAAAACGGCTTGAGGTCTGGGGTCAGGAACACGCTCATGGGCCAGCCGCCGCCGCCCGTTAATGCCATCACGGCCGCCATATAAATGCCGTCCAGGTCGGGCCGCTCCTCGCGATCCACCTTGATGCTTACAAAATGCTCGTTTAACAACGCTGCAACCGCTGTGTTTTCAAAGGATTCGCGCTCCATGACATGGCACCAATGGCAGGCGGAATATCCAATGGACAAGAAAATGGGTTTGTCTTCCAGACGGGCCTTTTCCAGCGCTTCCCCGCCCCAGGGATACCAATCTACGGGATTGCAGGCATGTTGCCGTAAGTAGGGGCTGGTTTCTTGGGCTAAACGGTTCATAACGGCCTCCATGTTTCGAGAACATTTGAGGCGGGGTGCGCATTCCTGGTAAAGAAAAGACTGTTTCACAGGAAATGGCCCTTTGGGGGATGGAAGAAAAAAAGTAGCGGAACTGCGGCGACGGAAGGGGGAGAGGGAGGGAGAAAGGGGGGAAACCTGCCACAGCTCCGCTTTTGTCTGGGTGAGAGACCTTAAGAATGTTTGATTCCGGCTCTCCGTCCCTTCTCAACTTTCATTTAAGTAAACACGGGCAAAATAGGATTCATTCCCTTATCCATAGATATTTTTCATGCGCATTCTTAAAAATGGCAGGCACCCTTGCAGGAGAAGTGTAAGTCACTGATTTTCAAGGCGTTGCAATTGTTGCAGCGGTTCAGGACGGACCCAAGGCGAAGCCGTCTTCCATGTCCGGGGCGCGGTGGTACCCCCCCCAATTGTAAAGCTGGATAAGGCGGAGGAGTTCGGAAAGACCGACCACCCAATCCTGGGGCGAATAATCCGCGCTGTACGGACGGCACTCGAAATTGGTTCCCGGTCCCGGCGCATAGCCATCCGGGGTGTCCGGGGCGCATTGGTAACTGGGGGATTGGTATAACTGAATGCCCAGCAGCAATTCGCTGAGCGATATGATCCAGTCCTTGTCCGTATCGGCGGTGGCAGGGGCCTGATCCACATAGGTGAAGGTAATGCGGCGGTTCCAGAACTTGGCCGCATCCATCAACTCGAATCGTACGGTGGCGGGATAGCCGTCCGGCGATTCCAAGAAAGCACCAGGTTCGATACGCGCGGTGATATCCGCTGTTTCGCCCGCGGCCAGGGTTCCGGCGGGGGGATCAAAGGCCAGCCAGGGAACGTCCGCGCTCACGCGCCAGGAATCGGCGGCCTCTTGGGGGTTGGTGAAGTGGAATACCGATTCAAGGGGCGTTTCGCCGTACATGGGATCGCCGGATAATAGAACCGGTTCGACGGGCAACACCTTTGGAACCAGACTGACGGAGAAGGTCATCACGGTGCCGGAATACCCGATGTTGTAAACAGCCACATCGGATTCGCTGCCATCCCACCATTTCGTTCCGGGGGTAGTATCGGGATTCCAGCTACGGGCGCTGGGCGCACTGTACAAGTCTGTTTCATCGCCCCGGTTGACATTATGTTCCAGGTCGAAACGCCCGTCCGCTTGTTCAATGGATACTTCATAATGGGCCTCCGGAGTCATTTGATTCCAGCGGTTTGATCCATCTTGGTCCACATGCAGGATCATGAGGCCGGAATCCCAAATCCGGGTGTCCCGCAAGCGCCGCTGCCGGTTTTCAATGAGGAAATACTCGCGCGGGTTATAGGGATGGGAGAATTTATACGCCTTGAACGCGGGATGCGCCAAGGAGAGGTTTTCCGCAGACGCCGTGACCGGGACAATCTGGCTCCACCCGGCATCTTCCTTGAGATACGCGCAAACATGCACGGGGTCGCCGGGATAGGTGCCATAGGACATCATGCAATACTCGCCGAGGCCGGTGGCGTCGAAATCATGATCATAGAGGTCCGGCCAGCCGAACAGCATGTGGCCGCATTCGTGCACGAACATCGCCATATTCAGCTTGTCGAACATCGGGGTGATCTGGTAGTTCACGGACTTCACGCCATCCGCCTCAAAACCGGGTAAAACCCCGGCATGCGGGGTAAGCCCCGCGCCCCATCCGCTGGCGCTGCTTCCCACCATCATGCAACTGATGCCGTCAATATAACCGTCCTGGTTGCTGTCATACCGGCTGAAATCGAAGCCGTGCGCTTCATAGTAATTCAACGCTTCCAGAATGAGGCCGCGCGCGCCCGGCGTATCCGGCGTCCCGGGATCGTCGTAATACGCTTTTTCGTGTTGGGCCGTGTAATAGGCGTCCGGACTCCAATTAGTGAAGCGCAGTTGCCCGT
This sequence comes from uncultured Nitrospirales bacterium, assembly GCA_964466925.1. GTDB lineage: Bacteria > Hydrogenedentota > Hydrogenedentia > Hydrogenedentales > CAILVY01 > CAILVY01. The sequence continues at coordinate 5,211 of CAYXPO010000069.1, read as the reverse complement.
TCGAGACAGCCACATAGTAGTCGTAAACCGAGCCGGTGTTGCCGTCCAGGTTGTAACCGGCATAATTCAGGAACAGTTTGACTTTTCCGGGGGTAATGACGCCGGGCTCGTCCGGGAAATCAATAATCAGGGTGATCCCTTTCACATTTCCCTGGGTGGGCCGCACCCATCCTTCGGGGTGGGCGAGCACCTTGGCGCTGTTCTTCTTGCCCCAAAGCTGTTCGGCACGGGTCTGCACCGCTTCATGAATAACGGCGGGGCTTTCTTTAATCCCTTTGGGCACGGACAATTTCGTGCCGGCCTGTTCGTGGGCGGTGATTCCGGTGCTGACAAGCCGCGCGCCATCCCCGGAAAGCCGCGCATAGCAGACCACCTTGCTTTTGGGGTCCCGCACCAGCGTGTACCCGTCCAAGGATTCCACCCGCTGGTAATACTCATCGCCCCACACCCGCACGTTCAGATAAGAGCCATCGGGTTGGCGCAAACGCTGCACATCGCCCCGAAATGGAAACGCCCCTGCCAGCGGGGCAACCAACCCCGCGCCCAACGCGAGCACAACAACGGCCCGCCAATGATAATGCTTCATCGTCAACTTCCTATTCTTGATCGTGGTTGGGGTTAGTGTACCATTTGACGTCTGTTTTGTTAATTTTTTCGTGCAAAATTCCCGCATTATTTGCGTAGGCGCCTTCATTCATACTATGCTTTACGCTCTTATGGAACCAGTTTTCACCATACCCAACATCGGACCCATCCCCCGGAATTCCGGGTTTATCCCGTTGGAACGCAGCAGGGACGGCGCTTTTGAAACCGGGCGGGACGGGGTGGTCTCCATTACCGCCACGGGCGACCGAAAAGTCGAATTTATTGCGTTCGAGCACCACACCTTGGCCTATGTAACGTCCTCAATGGGTTACCCCGCCTATTATCCGGTGCATCCTGTTTCCATCGAGAAACCCATCCAGGCGGTCTTGATGGACTTGGACGGCACCAGCGTGCACAGCGAGGAATTCTGGATTTGGATCATCCAGCAATCCACCGCCAGCCTGTTGGGCAATCCGCATTTTGAATTGGAAGAGGCGGACCTTCCGTATGTGTCCGGGCATAGTGTTTCCGAACATCTTCAGCATTGCATTCGTAAATATTGTCCAGACAAGACCGTGGAGGAGGCGCGCGGGTATTACTTCGAGCATACCCGGCGCGAACTGAAGGCCATTCTGGACGGGCAAGGGCGGGAAAACGCCTTTACCCCCGCACCGGGACTGAAAGAATTTCTGTTGGAGTTGAAGTCCTTGCGGATAAAAATCGGGTTGGTGACTTCCGGATTGCATGAAAAAGCCTGGCCGGAAATCGTCTCCGCCTTTCGTACGCTCAAAATGGGTGATCCCTTGGCCTTTTACGATGCAATCATCACGGCGGGGTATCCGCTCCACAAAGGGGAAGCGGGCACCTTGGGCGAATTGTCGCCCAAGCCGCATCCCTGGCTTTATGCCGAAACCGGGCGCGTCGGACTCGGCATCCCGTTTGAGTCGCGCAATCATGTCATTGGCCTGGAGGACAGTGGCGCGGGAGTGTGCTCGGTGCGCCTTGCGGGATATCCCACCATCGGCATGGCGGGCGGCAACATTACGCAGAGCGGGGTTCAACCGCTGTGTTGCGCCATGTGCCATTCGTTTGATGATGTATTGGCGATCATTCGATGAAGGTTAAGGTTGAAGAATGAATAAACCACTGATTGGCGTCACCATGGGGATATCTCCCCTGCCCGGCATAGACCAGCGCACGAAGATCGTGCGGGTATCGAATTATTACGCCATGGCCCTGGAGGCCGCCGGAGGCATCGGGATTCATCTGCCTTTGGCCACGCCCGCGCTCTGTGCCGGCCTCATCCCGCGTTTGGATGGTCTTATCCTTTCCGGAGGCGGCGACATTCCCGCCCATGTGTTTAATGAGCCCCTGCATCCCGCGTCAAACCCCATCTCCATGGAACGCTGGAACAGCGAATGCCTTTGGCTGGCCTCGGCGGTGAACCGGTCCCTCCCGGTGCTGGGGATATGCCTGGGCATGCAGGTCATGAACGTGGCCGCGGGCGGGAGCATCATACAAGACATTCCGGAACTTTTGCCCGGCGCGATCCTCCATCAAACCGAAGGGAAGGACGGGCTGCACCCGGTCCGTATCCAAAAATCCTCCAAGTTATATGCATGGGCGGGCAAAAAGGAATATGTAGAGACCACCAGCCACCATCACCAGGCCATCAAAGAAGTGGGGGCACCGTATCGCCCGGTGGCCTGGACGGAAGACGGCATCATTGAGGCCATCGAAAATCCTGAAAAATCCTTCATGATTGGCGTTCAATGGCATCCGGAACGTAATCCGGAACAACCCGACTGGGTGCTCCAGGCGTTTGTCGTCGCGTGTTCACAAAGGTTGCCCGGCCCCGATAAGCGTATTTGAGGACAAGTTCCAACATCCTTGCACGAAAAAGGGAGGCGCCGCCGCGGCCGTCGGCGGCAATGACCGAGGTGAAACCCGCCGCCAAGGAGGAACTTTTATTGACATGCGGGGTTAAAGGTGAGAGAGTATGTGGATTGGATTCCATGTCCCAGAAAGGGGACATCCAAACGTTATTTACAGTATGGTTACAAGCAAGAAAGGAAACTGACCATGAAAAAAGTATTGATTCTGGCGCTTGCGGCGGTATTATGCGTGTTCATGTCAAGTGTGGCCTTTGCCCAAGCCCAGGCGGCCAACGCCCCGGTGAAGGCCAAACCCGCCGTACAACAGGCAAAGAAGGCAGTAACAAAAGTGCAGGGCGAGGTAACGGGCAAGATCGAATGCAAGATGCTGAAGAACAGGAAGGGCGAAGAGAAAGAGGCATGCCTTGTGACGGTGTCCTGCGCCAAGGGCGTGGATGGAAAAGCTTTGGACAACCTGAAAGGCAAGACGCTGCGCATCGTCGGGAAAAAGGCCGCGGAGGCCAAAAAGCTGGCGGGCAAGGAAGCAGTGTTGACCGGCGCCATTGCCGATAACAAGCGACTCATTCTGGAAACCGCGAAGGAAGCGGCATGCGCCGCCGCCGCGCCCACGTGCACGGCCGCCCCGGCCGCCGCCGCTCCGGCGGAGAAGAAATAGCCGCATCGAACGTGCCTGAGAACTTGCGCGCCCGGGTGACGAGATCACATGGGTGCGTTTTTTTTCATGGGACGGGCTTTACTTTTCCGTCAGCCATTCCAGAGAGAACCGTGCGAAGGTGATGCGTTCGTAGGCGCTCTTTTCGCCGCGTTCATATAAACAGCCAATCGTTCCATCCGGTAGCACCACCAAATCCGAATAGGCCGCCGGACCGCCCTGCAATTCCTTGGCCGAGGGCCACGTTTTACAGTCATCTTGGCTGAGCCGAACGGTCATCTTTTCCCGCTTTTTGCTTGCAGGATTGGAGAATAATACAAATCGTTTTCCATCCTGGGTGTCGTAGCCGATGCAACTGCCCTGGCATACCGGCTCGACAAGCGCCTCGTCATTTTGGGTGGGCTGCCATGTTTTCCCCTTGTCATTGCTGAATGCAATGGCCCGGCAGCCGGTCCCGCGATAGGTCCGCATGTTCAGATAGAGCCGCCCGTCCTTCAATTCCACCACGGTGGATTCGTCCGTTTTTTCCTCCGCGGATCCGCCCAATTTCCAGGTGATTCCCGCGTCCTCGCTGTAAATGACGTGGGAATACATCATTTTGGCGGGATCGCGTACGGAATGGTCGCAGGCCGCCATGAGGACGCCGTTGGCCAGTTGGATGCCATGCCCCGGTCCCGTGGCATACCAGCGCCAATCCGGTGGGCGCACGTTCGCGCTGATATCCACCGGCGCGCTCCAGGTGTGGCCTTCATCCGCGCTTCGCATTACCCACACCGTGCGCGGCGGATCATCCCCCGTCATAATACGGCTTTCCTTGTCTTCGGAACGGTTTCGCGTGAACGGCAGCACAATATCCCCGCTGCTCCGCTCGATTATCGGGGCGGGATTCCCCGTGGTATACCCGTCCGCGCGGCAAATTACCTGCACCTCGGACCATGTGGCGCCCTGGTCCGTGCTGCGTTTCAGCACCAAATCAATCTGCCCGGAATCGCCCTGGCCGTCTTGACGGCCCTCGCAAAACGCCAGCAAGGCGCCGTGCCGGCTGCATATGATTGCCGGGATACGAAAGGTATGATAGCCCTCCTGCCCGGAAATGAACACCTCCGTCTGCACAAGGTTCGGCGCGGCGTCCGCCACGCCCAAGATGCCTGCCGACAGTACCAATACAAGCCCCACTGAAATGCTTCCATGATTCATCGTATTGTTTCCTGTTGTTCCGCCAACCGTCAAGTTTCAGCGATTCTTCAACGAATTTCTTCCCGCCCACGGTCCATGGTGTCTATTGGGTCCATTCGGTCCATGGGCTCCACGCGTCTTACGCTAGACCAAAACGCTTTTGGGGTGTATCATACCGGTATGGACGCGGAAAGAAAAAAAACACTGGTGGTGCTCGGTCCCACGGCTTCGGGGAAAACCCGTCTGGGGGTGCACCTTGCCCACGCGCTGAACGGCGAGATTCTGTCCGCGGACTCCCGGCAGGTGTATCGCGGGCTGGATATCGGCGCCGGCAAGGATCTCAGTGAATATGTGGTGGCAGGGGCGCACATTCCTTATCACCTGATAGACTTGGTGGACCTTGACACGGAATTCAATGTGTTCATGTATCAAAAGGCCTTTTTCGAGGCTTTGGAGAAAATCCAACAGCACGGCAGGCTGCCGGTGGTGGTGGGCGGCACCGGCCTTTACCTCGAAGCGGTGCTCAACGGGTACCGGATGATCGAAGCGCCGGAAAATCCCGAATTACGCGCCGAACTGGCCGATTATTCGCTGGAACGGTTGGCGGACCGTCTGCGGGCGCTCAAACCGGCGCTTCACAACTCCACCGATCTGGAGGATCGCGCGCGGTGTATCCGTGCCATCGAGATCGCCGAGTTTGCGCAAACCCGCGAACCCGAACCCGCGCCGGAACTCCACCCGCTGGTTCTGGGAACCCGTTGGCCCCGGCCCGTGCTGTTGCACCGGATATCGCTGCGGCTGAAGGAACGGCTGGATGCCGGGTTGATCGAGGAAGTCGAACGTCTTCACGATTTTGGCTACTCGTGGGAGCGGCTCGAACTGCTGGGCCTCGAGTACCGTTTC